>JBALXR010000069.1:0-16962 GCA_036960525.1 Marinobacter sp. | reverse complement strand
ATTAGATTTTTGGCCTGATAAAAAGCACCAAGCATTATCTGTAGTGGTTCAATGATTCCGGACACCAACGTAGGTGGTAATATTGCCACCATAAGCGAGGTGTCTCATGACTAGGAAACGACGATCTTTGCCAGCATTAGAATTATTTTTTTGTGTGCGAAAAAAGAGAAAAAAGCGGAGCCCGTGCGTATGCTGTCACATACCGATTTCTATCGAGGGTAACGGGGCAAAGTTGGGGGTATTTATGGGGGTATTTTTGAAGTACGGCAACAAAAAACCTAATTAAAACAAATTGTTACTGCCTTAGTTCAAGGGAAGCAAGGCCCACCACCCGTATATCTGTCTAAGCTTGAAGCGTCTCCAAACCCCGCAAACGTATCGTCAACACGGAGCATTCTATGGAAAGCTGGCAAGAATGGCTGTTAATTGCATTTGGCTTGGTCGCTATTATTATTCTGGCACTGTTTATATACCGCCAACGACATGTCTTGGAGAGCGATCAGCGACGCAGCGAAAAGGCAAGCGAGTTCGCACGCAAGCGGCGGGAATCGATGATTGAAAGTATCCGCATATTGGCTCAGGCAGTAGAGGTAGACCAAGTGGAATATTCTGAGGCCTGCTTGCGCATCAAGGGCCTTTTGGATCATGTAGAGCCAACACTTTTGCAAAAATCGCCCTTTGATATTTTTCAGCAAGTGCACGACAAGTTACAGCACATGCCTACCCATCAGGCCCGGCTGGAAACTGAGCCGAAGTTTGTCAATAAGATGGACAAGGAACGCCATGCCATTGAGCACAGCCACGCCGACGAGATTCGCCGCGCAGCCACTGCCATTCGGGTGTATGTATTCAGCGAGAGTGGGAACTAGCAGAGCATCAGGGCGTTAACATGCCAGCCATCTCCAACACGCTATCGCGATTGGCGACCAGCTGATCGAAACGTTCGTTCACGCGCTTCGCATCCAGACCTAGCTGTCGGTATATTCCGGGAGTGATGGGTTCACCCACTCCCAACCCTATCCCGCGCTCAATCAGCAGCTGCCGTGCCAGCCAGAGTACTTGGCTATAAGCTTGATACTCACCTGCAACGGCAAGATTTTTATACTGACGAATAGCACTGGTTACCTCCTCCGGCATACTCCAGTTTTCCATCAGTTGTGCTGCAATCTGCCCGCCGGTAATACCCAGCAAGTGGCGCTCGACGATGGACGAATCCAGACCCGGATTTACTTCCTGCGCGCGGCATAGCAGGCTGAAATGGGGTGGGAACACATGAGCCAGCACCAGAGTGCCGAAATTGTGCAGCAAGCCAGCCAGATAAGCCAAGCCGAAAACAGGGCGTTCAGCGCCGGTTATCAGGCTGGCAAGCAGCCCGGCACCGTGAGCCAGCCAAGCTGCCTGCTGCCAGTAATCCAGGTAACCGCGAATGCCATATACCGGCGGGCGTAGCACCCTGCCCAGCGATAACCCCATTGCCAGGTTCATCACCATGTCAAACCCCAACACGCGGGATATGGCATCGTGCACCGAGTTTACCCGGCCGGGAGCCGCGTAAAACGACGACGATGCCCAGCTGATGACTTGCGCCGCAAGGCTGGGGTCGCTCTCCACGATGTCTACCAGGTCAGCCATTACAGAATTGGGATCAGTGCGCAGACGTATAATACGGCGGGCCGTTTCCGGAAGCGGCGGCAGCTCCAGTGTGTCTTCCAGGCGCTGGCGTATCCGCAAACTGGTAAAGCGCTTGATGGCAAAATGAACCTGCTCACAATCATTTCCATGGTTTGCTACAGCCTCGGCCAGGGGCGCCACAGCAACTGCACAGTTCATGCGATCGGCCTCACCGCACAGTTTCATAAAATCCTTTGCGGGCATAACCATGGCCAAGTGAGGATCTTGCAGCACCAAAGCCACTGCAGAGCCCGCATCTACCGCCGAATCGATAACGGTACGCCAGCCTGTCAGAGCCGGCAGCGCAGGCAGCTCAGACAGCCCCAGCCGGCCACAAAGCATGTGCTGTTCGGCCGCAGGCAACAGCGTGTAACTGTGGCCCAGCTGTGTGTTCAGCGTTTCAAGGTCCAGCAAGTCACAGCTGCGGTAGATTACCTGAAGCTTGTGGCAGCCGTCGCTAAGCAACACCATTCGCAGCAGTTGATCCGGGGCGGCTTTATCGACATCCCGCAATGCAATGCTGGTTGCGCATTCGCCAAGAGCCTGGCGAACCGTGGCCGGAACTTCCATTGGACATAACCTCGTGTTGATCATTTTTCAGTTATCACAGTAGCCCAACCTGAGTATAACAACGTCGCCATTCATCAACAGCAGATGCGATTTAGACTTCACCGTAGCGGGTTTTTTCACCCAACCAGCGCCGCACCAGGCCCTGCACCGCGGTTTTATTGCCCATAAGTCGCGGCGCTATTTCACGAACCACTTCAATCCAGTGCTGGTCGCGCTCGAAGTCAGCCAGCCTGAACTGCATCATGCCGGTCTGGCGAGTACCCAAAACCTCACCGGGGCCGCGAATTTCAAGGTCTTTTTCCGCAATCACAAAACCGTCCTGGCTGTCGCGCAAGGCTTGCAGCCGCGCTTTACCGTTCAGCGATAGCGGTGGATGATACATCAGCACGCAGTAACTGGCCTGTTCACCACGCCCTACACGGCCCCGCAACTGGTGCAACTGGGCCAGACCCAGGCGTTCAGGATTTTCAATAATAATCAGCGACGCGTTAGGCACATCCACCCCCACCTCTATTACGGTGGTGGCCACTAGAAGGTCTAACGTACCGCCCTTGAATTGAGCCATAACCGCGGCTTTTTCCTGACTTTTCAATCGCCCGTGAACTAATCCGATGCGCAGGTTTGGCAAGCGTTCGGCGAGCTCTGTCGCACTTACTTCTGCCGCCTGACACTGTAACACCTCGGATTCTTCAATCAGTGTGCACACCCAGTACGCCTGCCGCCCGGCCTGACAAGCATTGCGCACCCGTTCTACCACATCGTCACGGCGACCGTCGGGCACAACAATAGTTTCGATGGGTTTGCGCCCTGGAGGCAACTCGTCAATGACCGATGTGTCCAGGTCAGCGTAGGCGCTCATGGCCAATGTACGCGGAATAGGCGTAGCAGTCATAATCAGCTGGTGGGGCGCCAGCGCGCCGGCGGCGCCTTTTTCCCGCAATGCCAGCCGCTGATGAACGCCAAAGCGGTGCTGCTCGTCAATAATCACCAGAGCCAAACGGTCAAATGTCACATCGTTCTGGAACAGCGCGTGGGTGCCAATAGCAATACCGGCCGCACCGCTTGAAACCGCTTCCAGGGCTTGCTGGCGCGCCTTGCCTTTCACTTTGCCCGACAGCCAGGTGAGCTGGATGCCCAGCGGCGTAAGCCAGGCGCAAAAATTCTGGTAGTGCTGTTCCGCCAGAATTTCGGTGGGCGCCATCAAGGCCACTTGAGTGCCCGCCGAAATGGCCTGCAAGGCCGCCAGCGCCGCGACCACGGTTTTGCCGGAGCCTACATCGCCTTGCACTAAACGCAGCATAGGTAGGGGCTGGGTAAGGTCTTGGCGGATTTCCTGAAGCACCTGGCGTTGAGCGCCGGTTAGGCGAAATGGCAAGGACTCTAAAAAGCGCTCGCTTAAATCGCCCTGCGGCAGCAACGGCAGCGCCTGGCGCGTCTGAATTTGTTCGCGAACTTGCAACAGACTTAGCTGGTGCGCCAGCAGTTCTTCCATCACCAACCGCTGTTGGGCGGGATGGCGTCCTTCCAGCAATTGCGCCACCGAAGCGCTAGCGGGTGGCGAATGCACCAGTTCTACCGCGGCGGTGATGGCCGGTAACTGATAGTCCAACAGTACCCAGGGCGGCAGCCAGTCGTAAATGGGATAACGCTTTAAATACGCCACCGCCTGCTGGCACAAAGCCCGCACCCGGGGCTGCTGAATACCCTCGGTAAGTGGGTATACCGGGGTTAATGTGGCGCTGCTCTCATCCGCCATAGGCATCGGATTGGTCTGGTATTCGGGGTGATACAGCTCGTAGCCGGAACGGCCCGCCCGCACTTCGCCAAAACAGCGCACCTGGGTACCTTCGGCAAACTGGTTTTTCTGGGCCGCGTTAAAATGAAAAAAGCGCAGACTGACAAAACCACTGCGGTCTTTGAGGGTAACCTGCAAGCTGCGGCGCCGGCCCATCACAATGTCGGTTTTCATGACCTCACCTTCCACCACCACCACGTCGCCAATGCGCAGGCCACCCATCGCTGTAATGCGGGTGCGATCTTCATAGCGGTGAGGCAAGTGAAACAGTAAATCCTGAAGCGAGGCGATACCCAGCTTGCCCAGCTTTTCTGCGAGCGCGTTGCCCACGCCCTTAAGCTGAGTGACCGGTATATCGTCCAGTGCCATCATGGCAGGCCTAGCCCTTAGCCGCTGCTGGTTTGGCGGCACTGGCTTTTGCTACAACCCGGCACTGGCTGGCCGCCAGCGAAAGCACGTCAATAGCTTTGGGCCGCGGGAAAGTTACCCTCCAAGCCAGAGCTACGGTTCGAAATGGCACTGGCGCAGCAAATGGCCGTACCGCCAGAATACCTTCGTGATAGTGCATGCCGGTGGCCGCTGACAGCGGTACAACGGTCACGCCCAAACCCGAGGCTACCATGTGACGAATGGTTTCCAGCGAGCTGCCTTCGGTCACAAGCGTGGGGCCATTGCCTTCGCTGCGCCGGGTGACGGTCGCAACCAAAGGCGGAAACGATTCAAGTACTTGGTCACGGAAGCAGTGCCCTGGCCCCAACAACAGCAGCTGTTCTTGCGCCAGCTGCTCCGCGGTAATTTCATCGCAGGCGGTCAGCGGATGATCTGCCGGCAGAAGCACCACAAAGGGTTCATCATAAAGCGGAAGGGTAACCACTTCGGCTTCTGCAAACGGCAACGCCACAATGATGGCGTCCAATTCTGAATGGCGCAGTTTCTGGCGCAAACTCGCGGTGTAGTTTTCTTCTATATACAACGACATGTCTGGCGCCGCGCGCCGCAGCTCCGGCAGTAAATGCGGGAAAAGGTAGGGACCTATGGTATAAATGGCTCCAACCTTTAGCGGAGAACTAAGCTGGTTTTTGCCATCCTGCGCCATGTCCTTAATCACACCCACCTGATCCAGCACCCGCTGCGCCTGCTCGACAATGCGTTGCCCGCTTTCGGTGACCCGGATGTTGCTTTTACTGCGTTCAAACAATGGGATACCCAACTCTTCCTCAAGCTTTCGTACCGCCACACTGAGCGTGGGCTGACTAACGTGACAGCGCTCCGCGGCGCGGCCAAAATGCCTTTCACGGGCAAGCGTAACAACGTATCGTAACTCGGTAAGAGTCATGGCGGGCTCCGGTGCTGAACAGCGTTCGGTGTCTGATTTATCTATGGCTCAAAGCATAAGGATTGATATTGTCTATGGCAATCGCTGAAAGCCTGAAAAACCAACGAATTTTGCTGGCCGGGTGCGGCAATCTTGGGGGTGCCATTGCTACCCTGCTGCTGAAATCCGGGGCCGAAGTGTTTGGCCTGCGCCGCAGAACGGATCAATTACCCCAAAACACAGGGCCGGTCGCTGCGGATTTGACCCAGCCCGCAACCCTGAAAAACACACTTCCACCAAGTCTGAATCAGGTTGTTTATTGCCTGACGCCGTCGGATTATACCGAGCAGGGCTACCACGCTGCCTATGTGAGAGGCCTGGAAAACCTGCTGTGTGAATTACAGGGCCAGACACCAAGCCGCCTGTTCTTTATCAGCAGCACCGGGGTTTACGGGCAAGACGATAACGATTGGGTAAATGAGGAAAGCCCCACTCAGCCGATCGGGTTCAGCGGCCAGCAGGTGTTGCTGGGAGAGCAGACGGCGTTGGCCAGTCGTATTCCCACCACAGTGATCCGGTTCAGCGGTATTTATGGCCCATCGCGCCAGAGTTTTCTGCAAGCGGTTATTGATGGGCGACTGAATCCCCCGGCGCACTCAAATTACAGCAACCGAATTCACGAGCAAGACGCCGCTCGGGCTGTCGTGCACTTAAGCACCATGGCGGCGGCCGGTGAGACTCTGCAGCCCTGCTATCTGGCCAGCGACTGCGAGCCGGTACGGCTGGATCAAGTGGCGCAATGGGTTCGCCAACAGACCGATTGCGAAGCCCCGGCTGAGGACGCTCGTAGTGGTGGCAGGGTGGGCAGCAAACTGTGCAGTAACCGGCGTCTGTTGGAAACCGGTTTTCAATTCCGGTATCCGGACTTCCGCGCCGGATACCGTGACCTGATTGATCAGCGCAAGGGTGCTTAGGTCAGCATCATCACCGCTTCCATTTCGATGGGTACGTCTTTTGGCAGCGCAGCAACGGCCATGGCTGCGCGGGCCGGGTAAGGCTTCTGGAAATAAGTGGCCATAATTTCGTTCACAATCGAGAAGTTACCCAGATCGATCATGTAAATGTTCAGCTTGACGATATCCTGCAAAGAGCCACCGGACGCCACACAAACTGCCTTCAGGTTCTCGAATACCTGACGGGTGTTTGCCGCAAAATCGCCCTGTACCAGTTCCATGGTTTCTGGCACCAGCGGAATCTGACCAGAAATATACACGGTATCACCCGCCTTTACGGCCTGGGAATAAGGCCCGATTGCTTGCGGTGCATTTTCGGTTTCAATAATCGATTTGTTGGTCATGGTTATTTATATCCCTGTTGTTAATAAATAAAAATCCTCACCCGCCATAACGCCGGGTGTTAAATCTGACTGACCTACGATAGCAGAGAACTACGGTGGCAGAGATTTATGTGCCTTTAGTAACGAACTCGGCTGATGTGGGTAACCGCTCGAATATTACGCACCCGCCGCATTACCCGCGCCAGATGATGGCGACCAGTCACGTGTACCACCAAGCTGACAACGCCAAAACGGGCGTTTTGATCTTCCACGTTAATGCGTTCAATATTGCCGTCGGCCATCGCTACTGCGCTGGCCATTTCCGCAATAATGCCACGCTGACGCTCCATTTCCACCCGCAGCTCCACCGAAAACTGATCGGTAATATCCTTGGCCCATTTCAGATCGGTCAGCATGGCGCGGCCCTGCTCGTCGTCTGGCAGATGGGAGCAGGTATCTGAGTGAATCACCATGCCGTTACCCGAATCCATGATGCCCACAATCGGGTCACCAGGAATGGGCTTGCAGCAACTGGCAAATTTCAGTAGCAGGCCATCTGAGCCGCAAATGGTTACCGGGCCCTGACGCCCACTTTCCTCAATCGCGCCTGCCGCCGGGGCATCACCTTCAGCCTCGGGTCTGCCCACCACCAACTGGCGCGCTACCAGAAACGCCATGCGGTTGCCCAGGCCAATTTCGCTAACCAAATCCTCAAAGCTATTGACCTGATTATGAGCCACAACCCGATGTTTCTGAGCGTCGGTAATGTCACCCAGACGCGTACTAAAGCCTTTCAGGGAACGCTTGAGCAGCGTATGGCCTAGCTCCAGAGATTCCGCATGCTTATCGCTTTTCACCACATGGCGAATACTGCCACGAGCTTTGCCGGTTACCACGAAGTTGAGCCAGGCGGGGTTCGGCCTGGCGCCGGGGGCGGTAATAATTTCCACTGTCTGCCCGCTTTGCAAAGACTGGCTTAACGAACCCAGGTTGCGGTTGATGCGGCAGGCCACGGTGGCATTGCCAATATCGGTATGAATAGCATAGGCAAAATCCACCGGCGTGGCACCACCGGGCAGCTCCATAATTTTTCCGCGCGGCGTAAACACGTAAATTTCGTCAGGAAACAGATCTTCTTTAACGCTTTCAATAAACTCTAGCGAATCATCAGCGCGCTCGCGCATTTCCATCAGGCCTTTCACCCAGCGGTCTACCCGGGTCTGGTTCACGCTGGTGCCGTTAGACGGCTCATTCTTGTACAGCCAATGAGCGGCAATACCGTTGTTGGCAATGTTCTCCATTTCTTCCGTGCGAATCTGAACTTCAATATTCACGTGCATACCAAACAAAGTGGTGTGCAGCGACTGGTAGCCGTTCACTTTAGGCATCGCAATATAGTCTTTGAAACGCCCGGGCATGGGCTTATACAAACTGTGCACGGCACCCAGGATTCGATAACAATCGTCTTCGTTGTCGGTAATGATGCGGAACGCGTATACATCCATAATTTCATGGAATGATTTCTGCTTGAACTTCATCTTGTTATAAATGCTGTTCAAGTGTTTTTCGCGCCCTAAAATCCGGCCGGGCATGCCCCTCTCTTCCAGCTTTTCGTGCAGGCGGCCACGAATTTCATCAATGATTTCCCGATGGCTGCCGCGCAGTTTGGTCACCGCTTTGGAAATGAACTTCGAACGCATGGGATACATCGTAGAGAACCCGAGGTCTTCCAGCTCCGTCGAAATGCTATGCATGCCTAAGCGATTGGCGATGGGTGCGTAAATGTCCAGTGTTTCAGTCGCGATGCGTTTACGCTTTTCATAGGGCATGGGGCCCAGCGTGCGCATGTTATGCAGGCGGTCCGCCAGCTTTACCAGAATCACGCGAATATCGCGGGCCATGGCCAGCGTCATTTTCTGGAAATTTTCGGCTTGGGCTTCGGCGCGGGTGCGAAATTCAATCTGGGTCAGCTTACTGACGCCATCCACCAGCTCGGCGACATCCTCACCGAACTGATCCGCGAGCGCATCTTTGGGTATGCCGGTATCTTCAATCACATCGTGCAGCATGGCGGCCATCAGGCTTTGGTGATCCAGCCGCATTTCAGCAAGAATGCGGGCGACGGCCAAAGGATGGGTTATGTAGCGGTCACCACTCTTGCGCATTTGCCCTTCGTGGGCCTGTTCCGCAAAATAATACGCTCGGCGCACCTGATTGATACGATTAGTGTCCAGATAGCTGCTCAGCTCTCTGGTTAACATGTCTACCGCTGCTTCTGATGACACCGCGCCCTCACTTATTTATAAACCCCGGAAACAAAAAAACCCGAATGCATGCATTCGGGTCCTTCCATAGTCCTTAAAGCACGCTGCTATAGTGACACTATAAAACCGTGTGGACAGGTTTCAATGCCTTATTACTAATCGTCCAAGTCTTCGGTCAGCAACGAACGACTGACCAAACCCGCAGCAATTTCACGCAGCGCGATAACAGTCGGCTTGTCGTTTTCTGGCGGCACCATGGGCTCCGCACCTTTGGTGGCAATTTGGCGCGCGCGCTTGGTAGCCAGCATCACCAGCTGAAAGCGGTTATCAACGTGTTCAAGACAATCTTCAACGGTAACTCGTGCCATGATTTCCCCGACAAATAAAATGACTGATTTTGCAGACCAGCCAGTGTACTGCCAGGCGATTAATTTGTATACCGTAAAAGCCCTTACCCGTGCAGTCCGCGATGATTGCAAAGCCCGACCAAAAGCGCAGCATGACGCAGCTGTTGAACGCTCATACGCAAACGCTGGCCGCGAACAATGGCCAGCAAATCCGCCAGGGCATGGTCGAAATCGTCATTGACAACCAGATAATCAAACTCGACGGCGTGGCTACACTCATCTTCAGCCTCCGCCAAACGCCGCTCAACCACGCCTGCGCTGTCGGTGCCACGGCCAACCAGGCGCTCCCGCAGAGCTTCGGCAGACGGAGGGACAATAAACACACTCACACAGTCTGGCTGCAAACGCCGCACCTGCTGGGCTCCCTGCCAGTCAATTTCCAACACCACATCACGGCCCGCCGCCAGAGTCTGACGCACCCATACCTGCGACGTACCGTAGTAGTTGCCGAAAACATCTGCGTGTTCCAGGAAATCACCGCGACCAATCATTAGCTCGAATTCGCTACGGCTGACAAAGTGATAGTTCACGCCATCCTGCTCACCGCTGCGCATCGCTCGGGTAGCGTGTGATACCGACACCCCAAGCTTCTCATCGTGCTTCAGCATTTGCGCCACAAGGCTTGTTTTACCGGCCCCGGAGGGGGCAGAAATAATAAACAGGGTGCCCTGCTCTCCGGCATGACTCATGCAAATAACTCCCCAATCTGGAATGGCGGCCTGTAAGCAGAACCTTTGAACCAGAAATTATACGGCGTTTGGCCTGGCACCGCACCCCAGCGCGTGCCAACTGCTACTATTGGCGCAATTGACTCACCTTGCCGTCACTTTGAGGAAACCCTGCTGCCCGAACTGGCAGCGCTGGCCCAAAGCTTGAAAGCCGAAGATCAGCACTTTCTGAACGAGGCGCTCAAAGCCTGGATTCCCGAACACACCCTGGCCCACTGGCAAGCGCTTTTCCAGATCCAGGACGCCTGCGTAGAACCCGTATTAAGCATTGCAGAGGCGGCAAATCACCCACAGATTATGGCTCGTGGCCTGGTGCGCGATGTTGACCGTGGAGACGGCGCTATGCAGAAACAGATCGGGAGCCCGATTCGATTCGTATCGAACACCACAACCGAAACAGACTCCCAATAGTGGCAAGGCGCCATGCACCCAGAGCAATCGTTCATTAATGTAGTGTGGTTCAAACGCGATCTGAGGCTGACAGATCACGCTCCCCTGTATGCTGCCTGCAAGGCCCGATTACCTGTTATTCTGCTGTATGTGGTGGAGCCCTCACAGAGGCAGAACCCCCACTTTAGCCAGCGCCATTGGCGCTTTATCATTGAGTCGATCAGCGCTATGAACAACCAGCTCACACGCGCTGGTTGCGAGGCTAGCGTTACGCTGGTGCACGGCGAATGCATTAAAACCTTGGAGCAACTGCAACAGCACCACCGCATTCACACCCTGTTCAGCCATGAAGAAACCGGCGATGCCAGCACCTTTGAACGCGACCAAGAAGTAACACACTGGTGCCAGCAGCAGGACGTACACTGGCAGGAATTTGCCACCAACGCGGTGATCCGGGGGTCGTTTAATCGCGATGGCTGGGACCGCCATTGGCAGCAGGTAATAGGCGCACCGCAGCAAGACGTTGATCTGCAGCAACTTCGCGTTATACGCCCAACAGCTCTGCCCGACTGGCAACCGCCCAACGAATGGCAGCACCCCGATTCGCAGTTCCAAACCGGCGGAGAGCTCGCCGCAAACCAGTGGATAGATAGCTTTTTCAACGCTCGGGGCCGGTTTTACAGTGGCTCTGTATCCAGCCCCATCGCAAGCCGCACCCATTGTTCGCGGCTTTCACCTTATTTGGCCTTTGGCAATCTCAGCCTACGCCAGGCCTATCAGAAATACCGGGCCAACCGACAAAACCCGGGCTGGGACCGATCACTGCGAGCTTTTGCTTCGCGCCTGCACTGGCACTGCCATTTCATTCAGAAATTTGAAAGTGAATGCGCCATGGAACAGCGGCCAGTGAATCGCGGTTATCTGGCTTACCCCTACCGCACAGACGATGGCGTAAACGCCGACCTGGCAGCCTGGCAAGACGGCCGCACCGGCTACCCGCTGGTAGATGCCTGTATGCGCTGCCTGCACGCTACCGGCTACATCAACTTTCGCATGCGCGCCATGCTGGTGAGTTTTCTGTGCCATTTGCTGAATATCGACTGGCAGCGGGGCGTACATCACCTGGCGCGGCTGTTTCTGGATTACGAACCGGGTATTCATTATTCGCAGTTTCAAATGCAGGCCGGGGTCACAGGCATTAACACCATTCGGATTTATAACCCGATACTGCAGTCGCAAGAACAAGACCCACAGGGCACGTTTATTCGCCAATGGATACCGGAGTTGGAAGAGTTGCCAGACACTTTATTGCATACGCCATGGCTACTGACACCGATGGAAGAACAGATGTTTGATTTACAGATTGGCCAGCAGTACCCGGCACCCTTGTTCGAACTTGCGCCTACTTACGCAGCAGCTCGGGATCGCCTTTGGGATTGGCGCAGCCGGCCAGAGGTAAAACAGGAAGCCGAGCGCGTATTACAACGCCACGTAAATGCGCCGGGCAGTAACAACTTCCACCAAAGACGACGCCGATGACCGCCAAAAAACCTTTACCACACAAAACCTGTCCCACCTGCGGCTGGCCCTTCAACTGGCGCAAAAAATGGCAAAACTGCTGGGACGAAGTGGTGCACTGCTCGGAGCGCTGCCGACGCAACCGTAATCGCGCAAGCAAGTGACGGCGCCAGGGCGTGATTACGCAAGCCTCGGTAAGTGAACCAGGGCAGATTTGAAATCTGCTCCGATCTTAATCCGGCGGGTCTGCCCGCCCCGTGCTGGTGGTGTTCACCCGAAACCAGCCAGCTATGGCATAGCGGTCGCGTTTTGCGGGGAGAACTTCGTGGGGGAATTCTTCGCTAAGGAACGCCACGAGAGTGCCCATGCTGGGGGTTACTTTCAGCATATTCTGACACCGTTCACCGTGATAACTGTGATCGCTGGGATACAGCGCCAATTCGCCGCCATCGCCTGGCATCCAGTCCGGGTTCAGATACAGCACCACCGACAACACCCGGTTTGACTGTCCTTTGAAAGCATCCAGGTGCTTTTTATAGAAGTCGCCCGGCGCATAGTGCGAAAAATGACTTTCAAAGGAGAATAAACCGAGAAACAAACGGCGATTAAGAAACTGCTGCAACTCGGCCGCCCAGTTCAGCCAACCCTCCCCCGCAACCGTTTCGCGCTCTATCCAGCTTATGGCGTCGCTTCGAATAAAATTGTTAACCGTGTGAGCTTGCTGCCGCCCTACGCCGGCGGGGTCAAACTGGCGGCTGGGCATGCTGCGCAGCAGCTGCCAAAGGCCGCTTAACAGGCTTGTGGGTACAGCGTTGGGCTTGATGCTATAGCCTTTATCCAGCAAGTCTGCCGCAATGGCCTCAAAAACGTGCCGCCTATCACCTGCGCCACAGTTATCATCAAATCGAACCAGTGCACTCATGCGCTCATTCTCCACCGTCATACACTGGACTTACCCCTCTCGCTTTACTGCTAACCGCAACCCCCAGAAACATCACTCTATGTTCTGAACCTGCTCGCGCAGCTGCTCAACCCACACTTTTAAATCCACCGCTGCGCGGGTCAATCCGGCATCAATGCTTTTACTACTCAGGGTATTGGCTTCGCGATTCAGCTCCTGCATCAGAAAGTCCAGGCGTCGGCCGACGGCGTCTTCACTGGCCAGGGTATCGCGTACTTCGGCCACGTGGGCGTCTAGCCGGTCCAGCTCTTCGGCGACATCGCTTTTTTGCGCCAGCATCACCATTTCTTGGGCTATGCGCTCCGGGTCCAGCTCCACTTTGGCTTTTTCAAAGCGTTCGCGTAGCTGTTGCTCCTGGGCCTGAAGCAGCTGCGGCATACGTTCGCGTACTTGAGCTACCTGAGCGTGGATGGCAACCAGACGCTGCTCCAGTATGGCCAGCAAGCGCTCGCCTTCGCGTGTTCTTGCCGCGACCAGTTCGTTTATGGTTTGCTCAAACAGGCTGACCGCTGCGGCTTTGGCCTCAGTGTAATCCTGCTCGGGCGTGATCATTACCCCGGGCCAGCGCAATATGTCCAGCGCGCTGATGTGGGCCGGGTTGTCCAGAATTCGGCTAACACGCTTGGCGGCGTCGTTCAGCGCTTGGGTTAACGGCTCGTCGATCGCGAAACGGTGCTCACTTTGATCGCTGGCATACAGGCGCAAGGCCACATCTACTTTGCCGCGTTTCAATTGCTTTCGCAGCTGTTCGCGAAAATCGTTTTCCAGCTCCCGCAGGCTCTCTGGCAATCGGAATGACGGCTCCATATAGCGATGGTTAACCGTGCGAATCTCACAGGTCAGTACACCCCAGTCGCCACGAGTTTCCTGGCGCGCAAAGGCAGTCATACTTCGAATCATGGTAACTCCGGCATCGTTTTATCAGCCTGTTCAGCCAAGCTTTTGCAGAGTCTATCAGGCTAGAGCGTCGAGCAGCGAACCGCAGTAAGCGGATTCCGTGGCGGCGCCACGCCGCTTGGGCCTGGCGAGCCGGAAGCCGGCACGGCCGTGCTACACTGCACGCCCATTCATTTGCACAAGCGTGCCTGCACGCCTAGGCACGCAGCTCATTAACCAATCAGGATCTTTTATATGCGACCCAGTGGCAGAACCCCCGAACAACCCAGAAACATTCGCATTACCCGTAACTACACCCGTCACGCCGAAGGCTCTGTGCTGATCGAGTTCGGCGACACCAAGGTGATTTGTACCGCATCGGTGGAAAACAAGGTGCCACCATTTTTGCGCGGCCAAGGCCAAGGCTGGATTACTGCGGAGTACGGCATGCTGCCCCGCTCTACCAATAGCCGTATGGGACGCGAAGCAGCCCGCGGCAAACAAGGTGGCCGCACGGTTGAAATCCAGCGCCTGATTGGCCGCTCTCTCCGCGCTGCGGTAGACCTGAAAGCACTGGGCGAGCACACCATCACCATCGATTGCGATGTTATTCAAGCCGACGGAGGCACCCGCACTGCCGCCATAACTGGCGGCTGCGTAGCGCTAGTAGACGCGCTGAATTTCTTGGTGGCGCAAAAACGCCTGAAGAAATCACCGTTGAAACAAATGGTTGCCGCGGTATCCGTCGGCGTTTTCAAAGGCAAGCCGGTTGTGGATCTGGACTACCCGGAAGATTCGGTTGCAGAAACCGACATGAACGTGGTGATGACGGATAAAGGCGGCTTTATCGAAATTCAGGGCACGGCGGAAGGCGCGCCTTTCGTTCAGGAAGAACTGGACAGCATGCTGGTTTTGGCAAAACAGGGTATTGAAACGTTATTCGCACTGCAGAACGAAGCGCTTAACGGCTAACTCTAAACTTTGGGCGTCGATGGTGACACTGCTTCCCAGACTGTCGAGGGCCATGAATGGCCCGAGTCAAGCGCACATGGATGTGCTCGTAGCGCGTCAGGGAAGCAGTGTCACCATCGACACGCCGCCAAAACCTAAAATCCAATCTCGATATCGTAATCCATCACCACCGGCGCATGGTCAGAAAAGCGCGTGTCATCATCAATCCAGCCATCTTGAATGGTCTTGCGAATACCCGGCGTAACAATTTGGTAATCCACCCGAATACCCGACTGCTTGCGCCAACCTGAAGCCCACTCCGGCCACCAGGTATACTGATTGCTCTGTTTATTAATATCGCGGAACGCGTCAATGCTGCCCATTTCGTCGAACAGACGGTCTAACCAGGCCCGCTCGTGAGGCAAAAAACCAGACACGTCCAGTTTGTGATAGCGCGAGCTGGCGTCGGTGACGTGGTGAGCGCTTTGCAGGTTGGCACACACAATAAACTGCCGACGTTTACGCAGGGTTTTTTGCATGTGTACGGCAAACGCGTCCATAAAATCGTCTTTATGGTCCAGAACGGTCAGGTCGTCATCACCAATAGGGTCGTCTTCCAGGCCAAGGGCACAGGGCGCCAGCACGCAGGCTACGGAGACCTTGTCGAAATCGGCCTGAATAAACCGACCTTCGCGGTCGGCCTGCTCATTGGCAAAGCCATACATGATGGCTTTAGGGAAGTGACGGGTGTAAATTCCGACACCGCCATCTTCATTGTGTTCGCCGTCAATAAAATAAGCTTCATAGCCTTCTGGCACCAGCTGGCGGTCTTCAACCTCGTAGGCGCGCATGCGGTGGTCCTGAACGCAGATAACGTCGGCATCTTGCTGGGCTATCCAGTCAAAAAAACCTTTTTCAACAGCCTGTTCAAGACCGTTGACGCTGATTGATACTACCCGCATACGTATTCCCTGATTCGGTTTGTGTGTATGATACCGATTTTAAGAAGATTTTAAAGACCAACAGCCCTAGAAGCCGCGCCATGCATGATTATCAGAAAAATTTCATAGAGTTTGCCATACAGCGAAATGTACTGCGTTTTGGCAAATTTACACTCAAATCCGGACGCATCAGCCCCTACTTTTTTAACGCGGGCCTGTTCAATACCGGTAATGATCTTCTACAGTTAAGCCAAGCTTACGCTACAGCCATTGAACGCAGCGCTCTGAATTATGACATTATTTTCGGGCCCGCCTATAAGGGCATCCCGTTGGCTACCGTAACGGCTATGGCGCTGGCGGAAGCTGGCAACAACAAACCATTTGCCTTTAACCGTAAGGAAAAGAAAGATCACGGTGAAGGCGGGAGCATTGTCGGTGCGCCCTTAAACGGTAGGGTACTGATTATAGATGATGTCATTACCGCTGGCACCGCTATTCGCGAAGCAATTGAGATCATCCATCAGGCGGGGGCTGAACCCGCCGGTGTACTGATCGCTCTGGACCGCCAGGAAAAAGGCAAAGGCAAATTGTCTGCCATCCAGGAAGTAGAACAGCAGTTCGGTATACCCGTGGTCAGCATTATCGGGCTCGACCAGGTACTGGACTACATCAGTAGCAACCCTGCTTTCGGCCAACACGCTGATGCGGTAACGCGCTACCGGGAATCTTACGGAGTTTGACGAATGGCAAAACACCTGACCGCTTCACTCCTCATATTTAGCTTTATTGGCACCTGTGGCATCAATGCCACTTCGGCCTACGCCGACATGTACCGGTATACGGATGAAAACGGCCAAGTGGTCATTGGCAGCAGCATTCCGCAGGAAGCAACTCAACGCGGCTATGACATTCTCAACAGCAATGGGCGTGTCGTTACCATTATTGCGCCCGCCCCTACGGAACAGGAACTGGCCGAACGCGGTGCCGAGCAACAACGCCAAGACGCTCTGGAGCTGCAACGCGAACAGGACCGAAAATTGCTAAAGCGCTTCAGTCATCCAGATCAGGCGCGCAGCGCCATGAACCGGAAAGTTCGTGAGCTGGAAGGGCTAATCAGCCTTAAAAAAGGCAATATTACGGTCATCTCCGGGCAGTTGAACGCCGAACAAAGCCGCGCCGCCGACCTAGAACGCTCTGGGCGAAAGATTCCCGAGGCAACTCTGGAAAAGATCAGTCGAC
>JBALXR010000068.1:0-17310 GCA_036960525.1 Marinobacter sp. | reverse complement strand
GTGCCTCTACCGGAATAATCTCGTCGGCCATGAAGCGTTTTACTCGCTCCAGGTAATTTTGGCCCCTAGCTGAAATTGAAAAATCCATTGCTATACCTCCTACGCTGACTGAGCGCTACTGACACCCGCGGTTTGCGACTAATGTTCAGTGTAGGCACAGGCAAAGTATTACGCGACTGAATTATTTTTATCCTTTACCATTAGTAAAATTGATATCGCTGCGCATCTCGGGGATGAAAAACATGGCGGAAAACCGGCCAGATCTGAATCTGCTTCAGGTTTTTGACGTGATTTATCGCGAGGGTAGCCTGACCCGCGCCGCCAAAACTCTACACCTGACTCAACCAGCGCTGAGCCATTCGCTGGCGCGGTTGCGAACCTGGTTTAATGATCCGCTGTTCAGCCGCCAAGGCAATCGTATGGTACCCACGCCGCTGGCCACCCGATTTATAGAATCCATGCGGCCAGGGCTCAATCAGATACACAGCGCGGTCGCTCAATTTCATAGCTTTGACCCGGCCCATCAACGAAAGACGTTTTCGCTGGCGCTGCGCGACATTTTAGAATCGACATTTTTGCCCCAGCTGATGACGCAGCTGGCACCCTATCCGAATCTCGACATTGTCAGTCAAAGGGTGGCGCGGCGGGACATGGAAAGCCAACTGGCGGCAGGAAAGCTGGATTTTGCGATTGACGTGCTGCTGCCAGTGGGCGAACACACCGGCCACCAATGGTTGCACCAGGACCCGCTGGTGGTTCTGGCGCGCAAAGACCACTCCTGGGTAACTATGGCGCCGACCGAGACCAGTGACAAGTTATCGCCTGAGCGTTATTTAGCTGCGTACCTGCAAGCACAGCACGTGCTGGTGTCGTCGCGGGCCACGGGTTCAGGAGTGGAGGATTTCGAGTTATCAAGACTGGGACTGCAGCGGGATATACGTTTGCGCTGTCAGCACTATTTTGCAGCCTGTCGGGTGGTGGCTAACACCGAACTGTTACTGACCATGCCTGCGTCTTATGCGCGGCTATTGGCCAGCCATCATGACCTTGCCGTTATGCCAACTCCGGCGCCATTTCCGCCGGTGAATGTTCATTTGTACTGGCACAAAGCCTATGAACAAGAACCTGCCCTGGCGTGGTTTCGCCAAAAATTGATAAGTGACTAGCCTTAATAGGCACCCACCAGCCCCAGAAAACCGAAGAAGCCGGCCGCGGTAATGCCCAACGAGGCAACCACAATCGCAAACCCCCACCAAATTGCCTTGCCCGAGCCAACGGCCAGGTCATGCCCTCGCAGAGTCCTGTAAAACGCCCAGGGTCCTAATACAAACGCGCCCACAATGGCAAACACCAAGCCCACACTGATACCCACAAAGGTCCAGGTGGCCAGGTTGGTGGCGCGCTCCTGCAGCTGTTCGGTAACACCCTGACGCTGCAAAAAAATTCGGCAAAATAGCCAAACCAGCGCGAACAAAATGGCCACAAAAACGGCACCACCAATAACGGTCAAAATACGATAAAACACACACACCTGCCTTGGTAGGAAGAAATAAACAACACGTTTGTACAGTGTACAAGCGCACGCTTGAGCGAATTAATCCTCCGGAAAAAAGGGTTCCGGCAGTTCTTCAAAGCCTGGCCGGGCAAACAAGTAGCCTTGAAACAGGCTGACCCCCCTCTGCCGAAGCCAGCGGTATTCCTCAATGGTTTCTACGCCCTCGGCGATCACCTGGGTGCCCAGCTGGCCCGACATGACCAGAATACCGTTAACCACTGCTTGTTGGTTATTATTACGCTGAATATCACACAACAGAGTCCTGTCCAGTTTGATCAGGTTCGGCGGGCTGGCGATGACCACGTTCATGCGTGAATAACCGGCGCCGAAATCGTCCAGCGCAACCTGAAAACCCATCCCGCGATAAGCGTTGATAATCGATACCAAATGGTCGACATCGGTGAGCGCCTCATTTTCAGTCAGCTCGAAGATCAGTTTTTTGGTATCAAAATTATAAGTTTTTGCCGCCGCCAGCGTGGTGCGTATGCACGTTTCCGCTTGGTAAACAGCGTTGGGCATTAAATTGATACTTAGTCGGGTCTGCAGTTTCAGGCGTGACGCCAACTTTACTGCTCTTACCCTGCACCTCTGGTCAAACGAGTACCTGTTGCGTTCGTTTACGCGGCTCAAAATGGTCTGAGCGCCCTCGCCTTGGGTGCCGCGCACCAGAGCTTCGTAGGCATATACATCCCGATTGTCTACATCGATTATCGGCTGAAAGGCGAATGAAAAGGAAAATTCCAGCCCCTCATCGCAGTCGCATTCGCCACAACGGCCTTTTTCGTGTAGCTTTTCGAACAGCATCACGCACCCTCTTCTGATACATCCATATGCCACCACTATTTGCATTCACTATAGCCGTCACCTGCTGAGCCGTAAATAACTCATCGAATCAGCCGGTGGCACAGGCTGCCATTACAGCTACACTCATCACAACTACGCTAACGTAGTGGTTTTTTGCTTACCGGCCAAGGAGTTTGAATGTCTGCTACAACCAACATTGCCATCACACCCGGCGACGGTATTGGCCCGGAAGTGGTCAATCAAGCCGTTAATTGCCTTGTACTATTACGCCAGCGCTTCAAACTGGATCTGGACTGGCACCAATTCCCCTGGCCCTCACACCGCTGGCACCAGCAACACGGCGAATCGATGCCTGCTGACGCTCTGGAACAACTAGGCGCCTTTGATGCCATTTTACTGGGCGCGCTCGGAGACCCTGGCCCGGTGACCGATCGCAATCGTTATCTGTTGACTGATAGCGTGTCGCTGGCGCCCTTACTACAAATCCGTAAAGGTTTTGATCAGTGGGTTTGCGAGCGTCCCGCGCGCTTGCTGCCCGGCGCCCGCCAGTATCTGGCGGACGATCGCGCACGCGACATCGACATGCTGGTCATTCGGGAAAACTCAGAGGGAGAATACGTCAGCCAGGGCGGGCGCCTGCGCCAGGGTACGCCCCACGAAGTGGCTACCCAGACTGAAGTGTTTACCCATTTCGCCAGCGAACGCATCATTCGTTACAGTTTCGAGCAGGCCCGCGCCCGAGCCATTCATCGCAAGCAACACGACGAGACACGCCAGTTTCAGACATTAGATGGCCGTGTCTGTGAAAGCCAGGTTTGCCTCGTAACCAAACGCAACGCCTTGCGTTATTGGGGCGATCTTTATACCGAAGTGTTTGAACGCATGAGCCTGGAGTACCCGGATGTGGCAACCCATCACGAGCTGGTGGATGCCGCCTGCATGAAGTTCGTGCAGAGCCCGTGGGCGTTTGATGTGGTGGTGGCTAGCAATCTGCAGGGCGATATCTTAACCGACCTGGCTGCGGTGCTGTCCGGCGGCTTGGGGGTGGCACCATCTTGCAACTTGAACCCCACAGATCCAACCATGCCATCCATGTTCGAGCCGACTCACGGCAGCGCGCCGGATATTGCCGGCCAAGGCCTTGCGGACCCCACAGCTATGCTATTTACCACCGCGCGCATGCTACGTTGGTTAGCCCACAAAGATCCGGCTATGGCCGCGGCGGGCCACGCTCTATTTGAGGCCACCGCCGCAGACCTGGCAGAACACGGCGGGGAGCGACGGCCAACCGCCGAGATCGGCGCAGCCGTTTGTGCACGTTTAAACGCCTGACCTCGGAGCAATCACCCCGCGCCTAGTCGGCCATGACAAACTCAAGCCGGCCTGGCGCTACGCGGATATCCATGGGCACCATGCCAAACATACGCTGGGCCATGCTGCTGTCGTCTAAGCGATATATCGGCATGGTTTCCAGCATTTGCGCCACGACCCGCATAACCGTGTCGGTAATGGGCTTCAGGTCACCGCGAAACAGCGGCGATTCAACGCTGCTATCCAATAGCTGTAAACGACGAAGATACACCGCCTTTTCAGCACTGTCATAAACCGGAGCACCTTCCAGCTTTAACGAGATATCCACCGGCAGTTTTGCCATCAGCACATTCAGGGCTACCTGCCCTTTCAACCCTATTACCGCCACATCGCGACCATCCGGGCCAAGGGTAATATCCGCGTCATTCAAGCTCAGGCTTAATGGCGAGCCGCTTTGCAACTGTTTGCGGTCGTAGTCGCGCACCGCATCCTGTAGATGGCGTTCAAGCTCACCTTCGGAAACCGAGTAGGGAGAAAGGCTGGCGCAACCGCTGGCCAGAACGGCCAGCAGAACAATAAACAACCAGCGTGTGGTGCTCAAAAATCTGATCATCAGTGTGGCCTCTGTGGGTTCGGACTCTATCCTGACCCACAGCTGCCAAGTGGGCAAGGCCCGCTTGGCCTTATTGACTGGCTACTGTTAGATCGATTATAGATTCTGCTTGGCCATCCACGGAATGATCCGGTCAAACGCCGCATCCAGTTTCTCGCAGGTGGTGGAGAAACTGAACCGCAGGGCGTTGGTGCAACCCTCACCAAAGGAATCGCCCGGCACCACACACACGCCCGTTTCTTTCAGCATCCGCAGCGCCAGATCCGTGCCATCCACATGGGGAGGCAAGTCTGGAAACGCGAAGAAGGCACCACCCGGTTTGTAGCCGCTCAGGTATGGGGTTTGTGCAATCAGATCGACAATTTTGTCGCGGCGCTCGCGATAAATATTCAACATGTCGGTTACGCATTGCTGGTCGCTGTTCAGTGCCGCGACACCAGCGAACTGGGCCGGCGTGTTCGCAACCGACGTGGTAAACATGTGATAGCGCCGCAGCGACTTGATGGCCGCCTGACTCGAAATCACCCAACCTACCCTCAATCCCGCCATGCTGTAAGTCTTCGAGAAACTACTGATGCACATGACATTGTCTAGATCCACCGCGCAATTGAGCACGCTGGCAAATTCGTCGTCATCAAAAATAAAATGGTCGTAAACCTCATCCGCGTACACCTGAATTCCGCGATAGGCGCACTCCTCCAGAATGGCCTCCACGGTTGAACGCGGGTACACCGCACCGGTTGGATTGTTAGGATTGTTCAGAATCAGCGCGAAGGTGCGCGGCCCAATGGCTCGGATAACGTCTTCTGGATCTAACTGGTGGTTGTTTTCCACGTGCGTCGGTACATATTTCACCTCGCCACCGTTCATACGGATCAGCGGCGCATACAGCAGAAAAGACGGATCTGTCACCAGAAACTGACGCCCGGGTGCAGCGGTTGCGGCTATGGCCAGATACATAGCCTCGGTGGCGCCATTGGTCACCAGAATATTGTCGCGAGTGAGCTTGCGGTTGTAGCGTTTGCCATAATAATCGCGTAGCGCTATGACCAGTTCCGGCAGGCCCGCGTCCATTGTGTAGCCGGTTTGGCCTGCATGAAGCGCATCCACATAGGCATCAATAATATGCTTTGGCGTGGGCAGGTCAGGCTGGCCAATGGACAAATGAATTACGTCTTTCATGGTGGCCGCCAGGTTCACCATACGACGGATACCGGGTATGGGAACCGCTTGCATAGCAGGGTTCCAACTGGCTTTGGTTTTGCGGTATTTGACGGTTCTGCTTTTAGCCTGGCCGCTTTCGTGGTTGGCGGACGCCACCATAAATTATCTCCTGCAAGCTGCGACGACGTGAGACGGAAAATTCCGCTGTGACTGCAGGTTAGCCTCGTTAGGCAGGCTCTACAAGCACGCATCTGCAGGTTGACCCCAGCCCATGTGCTGTCCAGACTGTAAGCACACTCACCAATCCATTCCAGCCGCAGGGCTCAAGGGAAAAAACACTCATGGCAACACAAAAAAAACCGGTGATTACCATTCTGACTGCGCCCGGTGATCCGCAACCCGAGGGCTTACATACTTTGCGGTCGCGAGTAGAAATACGTCACGCCTGGGACGAGAAAACACTGAAGAATACCTTGCCCGGTACCTCGGTACTGCTGGTCACTGACTTTCGCACCGAAGCGCTGGAAGCCGCCTGGCACTGTGCCGATGAACTGCGTTGGATTCACGCCACCAGCGCCGGCGTGGATGCGCTGATGTTCCCGGCGCTGGTGAGCAGCAAGGTGATGGTCACCAACGCCCGCGGTATTTTCGATCGCACGATTGCCGAGTATGTATTGTGTACCATTCTCATGTTTGCCAAAGACTTTCCGACGTCGTTGCGATTTCAGTCAGCGCATCGCTGGCAACACCGCGACACGGAAAGAGCAGAAGGGAAACGCGTGCTGGTGGTGGGTGCCGGCTCCATAGGCCAGCAGATTGCCCGCCTGACAAAAGCCATTGGCATGAACCCCCACGGCATCGCTCGCAGCGCCCGTCCGCAAGATGCAGACTTCGTTGCAGTACACGCCAACGATCAGCTCCATGAGCAACTTGGCAAAGCAGACTACGTGGTCATTGCGGCACCGCTGACACCACAAACCGAGGGCCTTTTTGACAGCGCCGCCTTTGCCGCAATGCGTAAGGATGCACGCCTGATTAACATTGGTCGCGGCCCGATTGTTAAAACCGATGACCTGATCGCCGCTTTGGAACAGGGCCAGATTGCCGGTGCCGCGCTGGACGTGTTTGAAGAAGAACCGCTGCCGGCCGACCATCCACTGTGGGATCGCGAAAACGTGATCATGACGGCCCATATGGCCGGCGATTTTATTGGCTGGCGGCGGGCTCTGGTGGACCAGTTCCTGCAAAACTTCGATCGCTGGCAACAGAATAAAGAGGTATTCAATCGCGTTGACAAAGGATTGGGCTACGCCGCCAAGGGTTGAACATACTCTATCCATTAGCAAAAAAAAGCCGACGGCTGTGACAGCGCGTCGGCTTTATAACATCTGATGATGATTAGCTGCCCGAGAGCGATTGCTCTGACGGGTCAATTTCCATTTGTTGAATGGCAATCACAGCCTGGGTACGGTTGCGCACACCCAGTTTGCGGAAAACCGCCGTAATGTGGGCTTTGATCGTGGCTTCAGATACGTCCAGATCGTAAGCGATCTGCTTGTTCAACAGGCCTTCAGCCAACATACCCAGTACCCGAAACTGCTGTGGCGTGAGTGACGCCAGTTTCTCGGAAAAATCGGTGGCATCGGAATGCATACGTTCAATTTTGTCCGCAGCGCCCTCGGGCAACCATACATCGCCTTGCAGTACATCCTGAATAGCCCTGGTGATGGTGGGCAGCGGTGCCGATTTCGGAATAAAACCAGACGCACCGTAATCGATTGAACGACGCACTACCTGCAACTGCTCCGAACCCGACACCACCACCACCGGCAAGCCAGGATACTGCCCGCGCATGAAAACCAGCCCGGAGAAGCCGTGGGCACCCGGCATGTTCAGATCCAGCAACACCAGATCGGCATCCGGGTGGGCCTCTATCGCCGCTTGCAACGCCTTGATGCTGTCAACCTCTACTGTAATAGCATTCGGTACTGCCTGGTTCACCGCCTGCTTCAATGCTGCCCGAAACAGCGGGTGATCGTCCGCGACAATAATTGTTTGTGCCATTCCACGGTATCCTTGAGGTGTCCGGCGCTTGCCGGGCGATTGCTTTGACTGACGGCTACTTTAACTGACGACTGCTAATCAGATCGTCAACGACGCTTGGATCCGCCAGTGTCGAGGTGTCGCCCAACTGATCGTACTCGTTGGCAGCAATCTTTCGCAAAATACGGCGCATGATCTTGCCTGATCGGGTTTTCGGCAAGCCCGTTGCCCACTGAATCACGTCTGGAGAGGCAATAGGGCCAATTTCTTTGCGCACCCATTGTACCAGCTCTTTTTTCAACTCGTCGGTCGGCTCTTCACCCTGCATCAACGTAACATAGACATAGATGCCCTGCCCTTTGATGTCGTGGGGGTAACCTACCACCGCCGCTTCCGCTACTTTCGGATGGGACACCATGGCACTTTCTACCTCGGCGGTACCCAGGCGATGACCGGATACGTTCAGCACGTCGTCAACCCTGCCGGTAATCCAGTAGTAACCATCGGCATCACGGCGGGCACCGTCACCGGTAAAGTACATACCTTTATAAGCGCTGAAGTAGGTCTGAACAAAACGTTCATGGTCACCATAAATGGTGCGCATCTGCCCGGGCCAGCTGTCCATAATCACCAGATTGCCTTCGGCTTCGCCCTCCAGCAACGTGCCTTCCGCGTCTACCAGCGCCGGCTGAACACCAAAGAAGGGCACGGTCGCAGAACCTGGTTTCAAATCAGTAGCGCCCGGCAGGGGTGATATCAGGATACCGCCGGTTTCGGTTTGCCACCAGGTATCTACAATCGGGCATTTACCATTACCCATGACCCGGTGGTACCACTCCCAGGCTTCAGGGTTGATGGGTTCACCGACCGAGCCCAGAATTCGCAGGCTGTTACGGGTAGTGCCGTCCATGCAGCTTTCGCCCTGAGCCATGAGTGATCGAATGGCTGTAGGCGCGGTATACAGGATATTCACCTGATGCTTGTCGACCACCTGGCCCATGCGTGAGCTGTCCGGGTAGTTGGGCACACCTTCAAACAGCAGCGTGGTGGCGCCGTTGACCAAAGGGCCATAAAGAATGTAACTGTGCCCGGTCACCCAACCAAAGTCGGCGGTGCACCAGTACACATCACCATCGTGATAATCAAAAATGTATTGGTGAGTCATGGAGGCGTACACCAGGTAGCCGCCAGTGGTGTGCAATACACCCTTGGGCTCGCCGGTGGAACCGGAGGTGTACAACATGAACAGCGGGTCTTCGGCGTTCATGGGCTCGGGCTTGCAGTCTGCCGACGCATTGGCCATCAGGTCTTCATAACGCTGGTCGCGGCCTTCTGTCCAAGCAATATCTCCGCCGGTACGAGTGACCACAATAACGGTTTTTACGGCATGGCAACCGTCGTTTTTCAGCGCTGCGTCGACGTTCTTTTTAAGCGGAATTTTGCGGCCGGCACGAAGACCTTCATCGGCGGTAATCACAATTTTTGATTTGCCGTTAACGATCCTGGAGGCAACTGCTTCTGGTGAAAACCCGCCAAACACCACCGAATGGATGGCGCCAATACGGGTACATGCCAACATAACCACAGCAGTTTCGACGATCATCGGCATGTAAATGGTGACCACATCGCCTTTTTTAACACCCTGACTTTTCAGCACGTTGGCAAATTTGCACACCTGCTCGTGCAGTTCGCGGTAGCTGACGTTGCGGGAGTCTGACGGGTCATCGCCTTCAAAAATGATAGCTGTCTGGTCCCCACGGTTTTCCAGATGGCGGTCCAGGCAGTTGGCAGAAGCGTTCAGTTCGCCATCTTCAAACCATTTAATAGACAGCGCATTGTAATCGTAAGTGGTGTTTTTGACTTTGGTAAACGGCTTGATCCAGTCTACGCGCTTGCCATGCTCGGCCCAGAACTGATCCGGGTTTTCAATGGACTGCTTGTACATGGCCTGGTACTGGTCTTTATTAATCAGCGCGTGTTGTGCCACGTCCGGAGTTACCGGATACACCTGCTTATCAGTCATGTTGATCCCCTTTTTCCTGGTCTATTGTCATTATATGTTTGAAATTCAGAGCGAACGAACCTAACGGCCCGCCATCGGGATACACGTAGTTCACCACGCCGATGGCCTTTTGTTGAATTAGACGAACGTACTAATTAACGTGAACGTGTGGCAAAGTTGCAAAAATTGACGCCAACAAGGCCACAAATTGCGAGCCTACACCGGCTTTAAATATGGCCCCAAAAACTCACTATATCACCGGGCGCAAGACCCAGACCGGTCATAAATTGTTCTATTCCGGGAGGCGCCGACGCGCTGAACAGCGCCTGCTGCAACGGCTTTGGCGGTATGCCCGGCTGCACCCGCAATGTAAGCGCTTGCGGTTGCGCCGACTTTAAGAAGGCGAGCAACTGCTCTACCCTGCGCGCGATCGCATCACCACTATCGACCCAAAACCTCACACCGGGTGCTGCCTGCTTTAAAGCAGGCAACAGCAATGGATAATGCGTGCAACCCAGTACCACCGTGTCTACCCCTGCGAGCTCAAACGGAGCCAGAACCTCAGCCAGCTGTGCGTGCGGCACCGGCTCGCCCCGCGCCAGCGCCTCCACCCAATGCACCAGGCTTGGGTGCCCAATACGACACACCTGGCAGTCCGCCGCATAATCCGCAATCAGCTGGTCCAGATACGACCTGGCCACAGTAGCCGGCGTAGCCAGTATCCCGACACGGCGATTGATACTGATCGCCGCCGCCGGTTTAATGGCTGGCACCACACCCACAACCGCCTGCGATACACATTGGCGCAACGCGGGCAACGCCACTGTGCTGGCAGTGTTGCAGGCTATAACTACAATCTGGCAGTCAAACTGCGACAGAGCGCTGGTTACCAGGTTGCAGGTGCGCCTTATGACCTCCGCTTCGGGTTTGTCGCCATAGGGAAACCCTGCGTTGTCCGCCAGATACACCAGAGGCAATTGCGGGCATAGGCGCCGAATGCTGGCAGCCACGCTGAGCCCGCCTACACCAGAATCAAAAACCAGCACACCGGGGGGCGACGCTTCGTTCACCGATTCGCCCTGTCCGCGATGTCCGCCAGAATTTCCTCAGACATTTCATGAATCAGCTGCCCGGAAATGGTGGTTAATGGAGGTATGGGCGGCGTGTGACCTGGCACAAACCAGCCTGCGTCTGCCAGCTCATCCTGCTGCAACACCAGTTCACCACTTTCATAGTCAGCAAAAAACCCAGCCATCAGCTGATGGGGAAACGGCCAGGGCTGTGACAACCGATAGCGCACATTGGACACCTGCAAACCGGTCTCTTCCTTGACCTCGCGGGCCACCGCCTGCTCAAGGCTTTCGCCGGGCTCAACGAAGCCCGCAATCAGGCTATACATGAGCCTGCGCGTGCGGGACGAACGCGCCAGCAACATGCGCTCGCCGCGCCGGATGGCCACAATCACGCAGGGAGCCACCCGTGGATACCAGGGTATTTCACAATTTTGGCACCAGCGTGCGCGCTCGCGGGCGTGAATAACGGTGGCAGTGCCACAACGTCCGCAAAACCGGTGATCGCGCCACCAGTGCGCAAGTTGCACCGCGATGCTGACCAGCGCTACCGGGGCGTCATCGGTGTGCAAAATCACGTCGCGCAGCAACAAGGGTTCCAGACCCTCCAGGGCGCCGTCTGTCTGATTGACCACGAACAGCGGCTGGCCTTTGAACCAACCCAACGAAACCGCACTGGCAGACAGCGAAGCTACCTCACCGGCGGCCACCGGCTGCAACCAGCCGTTGGCGGGTTTCAGCACCATATCGCCGCTTACTCGCAACACCCAGTCACCAGCGTGCAACCGCAGTGGATCCCAACCGGCAACCCAGTTTGCTTCAAGCTCGCGACCGCTTTGCTCGCAGGTACGTTGACAGGCTGGAATATTTTTCTGAGACATGACTGAAACCCGATCCTGATATAGCACCGATGCGTGATGTTCGCGTCGGCTCTGAAGTTGTTAGCTTTAATGTATCATAGCGCCTGCGGCCAAAGCACAGACAGCGCCCGCACCGTCAGCACAGAATGACGGGCCGCTTTGACCCCGCGCGCCGAGCCGGTAAACTCGACAGCTGAATTTCTACGGAGCAACACCCCCTATGGCATTTTTCCAGGGCATTCGCCGCCTGATTCTCGCCATTTTTCGGAAAATCCTGTTTCTTTGGGTGCGCACTCAGGTTACCGGTGCCACGCCGGAAGCTCTGGGCCTGACCCCGCAGCAGCCAGTATGTTACGTGTTGCAGTACAGCTCGCTGTCCAGCCGCTTGGTGTTAGAGCAAGAAGTTCTGCGAGCAGGTCTGCCTCATGGTACTCGCAAGAAAGCGCCGAAGCCTGCTGCCGTACCCTGGTTTGTTTTTCTATACCATCGCGTGGGCAGGCTTCTTCGGGGCGGGCGCCAAACGCCGGTAGCCACTGACAATTTCAGGGCGGTGGTTCGGCACGCTATTGAAAACCCCGACCAGGATTGGCATATTGTTCCGGTATCGCTGTTCTGGGGGCGCTCGCCCGACAAAGAAAAGTCGCTATTTAAACTATTTTTATCAGACACTTGGTCGGTGGCAGGCCGTTTGCAAAAGTTTTTGATCATTCTGGTGAACGGTCGCAACACTTACGTGCAGTTCGACAAAGCGCTGCGCCTACAGCCGCTACTCGAGGAATATCGCAACAGCGAAGAACTGGCCAGTCGCAAGCTGGCGCGGCTTCTTCGCACTCACTTTCGGCGGGTTCGCCAGGCCGTATTGGGACCAGACCTGTCGCACCGCCGCACGCTGGTCGAAGATCTGTTGCGCACACCGGCCGTAAAGCAGGCCGTCCGTGACATGGCCGCGCAGCAAAACATGGCCGAAGACAAAGTGCAGCTTAAAGCCTACAAATACGCTGACGAAATCGCCGCCAACATGTCGGTAGCGACCGTCCGCGTTATGGACGTATTGCTAACCTGGCTATGGAATCGAATTTATAACGGCGTTTCGGTGAATAACATTCAAATAGTCAGAGACGTGGCCCGCGACAACGCGGTTATCTACGTACCCTGCCACCGCTCCCACATTGACTACCTGCTGCTGTCATACGTGCTTTACCAAAACGGCCTGGTGCCACCGCACATAGCGGCGGGTATCAATCTGAACATGCCAATTGTAGGTTCCATACTACGCCGCGGTGGCGCTTTTTTTATGCGCCGCAGCTTCCGCGATAACCCGTTGTACGCCACCGTGTTCAACGAATACATGCACGTAATGCTGACCCGCGGCTACTCGGTGGAATACTTCGTTGAGGGCGGCCGCAGCCGCACTGGCCGAATGCTGCAGCCACGACCAGGCATGCTGTCGATGACGGTGCGCAGTTTTTTACGCAATCACAAGAAGCCTATTGTGTTTGTACCGGTGTACGTAGGCTATGAAAAAGTGATGGAAGGCCGTTCCTATCTGGGCGAGCTACGGGGTAAGAAAAAACCTAAAGAGAGTGTGTTTGGCTTGGCAAAAACCGTGCGCAAACTCAATAAGTCCTTCGGCCGGGTTGCCCTCAATTTTGGCGATGCCATCCCCTTGGCCGAGGTGCTGGACCACACTCAGAGCGACTGGCGCGAACTATCCTATGGCCATGAGTACCGGCCGCCCTGGCTGAATCAGGCCGTCAGCGCTTTGTCTGCGCGAGTTGCGCAGAACATCAATGCGGCGGTCGCGGTTAATCCCATTGGCATGACCGCGACCGTGCTGCTGGGAAACGAGCGCCCGGCCATGGGTGAAGCCCAGTTGGTTCGGTTGATGGATCAGTGCGCAGACCTTCTGCGAGCCTGCCCCTACGCCGACACGGTCACCCTGCCCGATGGCAGCGGCAGCGACTGGCTGGCGTATTCCGAAGCCATGGGGCTGGTAGGCCGTCAGCCACAAAAGCTGGGGGACATTATCGTTCTGCAAGGCAGTAATGCGATCCTGATGACCTATTACCGCAACAACATTCAGCACCTGTTTGCCCTGCCCTCACTGATTGCCTGCCTGTTCGAAAACCGCCATTCACTGGCACGGGAAAACATCGTGTCTCTGGCCAGCATCGCCTATCCCTATTTGCAGAACGAGCTGTTCCTGAAATACCAAGGCGATGAGCAGGTCACCCATATCATTAACCGCTGGCTGGACGTTCTGATCGCCCAGGGTCTCTTGCTAACGCAAAAAAATGGGCGAATTGCACGACCGGTTGACGGCACCGACGCCACGGTACGGCTTCGCTTACTGTCACGGTTTATCATTCAAACGCTGGAGCGCTATCACATTGTCGTGGGCATATTACGCCGCTACGGTTCCGGTAAAATCACCACACAGGCACTGGAAGAGCAAAGCACTCTTCTAGCCGAACGCATGTCCATTCTGTTTGGTCTGAATGCCCCAGAGTTTTTTGACAAAAACCTGTTTCGCCACTTTATTACCGCATTGCAGAGCAACAACGTGATTAGCACCGACGAACACGGGGTGATTTATTACGACGACAGTCTGGACGAAGTCGCCAAAGATGCGCGACTGGTGCTTAGCGTAGAAAAACAGCAAGCCATTGAAAATGTTACCCACATGGAGATTTAAAAGCAAAGCTTCAGGGTAGAGCTCGCAAGCTGTAAATATCGTAACGACTGCTCTTGCCTTCCACCCGGGTGGTAGGTGCGGCGCCGCCAATAGCCGGCGCTTTACGTGGGCGCTTAACCACCACGCGGTAACGCGCAGCTTTAAGTGCCAGCTGGAGCAATTCTGACGTGTCGTCATCCTGCCCCACCAGATGGCGAAACACCTGCATTTCCTTTTTTACCAGGGCGGTTTTTTCCTGGTGGGGAAACATTGGGTCCAGATAAATGACATCCGCCAGCACGTGCTCCGGGTCGCCGGATTCTGCCTGGCTCAGAAAATCGAGACTGCTGCCGGCGCGCAGGTCCATGCGCGCAACCACTGGCGCACACTCAATATTGAGTGCCGCGCGGGCCAAGCCATCTTGCAGCAAAGCATGAATGACGGGGTGACGTTCAAACAAAGTCAAGCGGCAGCCCAGGCCCGCCAGAATAAACGCGTCTTGGCCCAGGCCTGCAGTGGCATCCAGCACGTGCAAAGGAGTGCGGGTTTTATGCAGACCCACCGCACGCGCCACCAGTTGCCCGGTGCCACCGCCGTGTTCGCGGCGAAAACCCATTTTTCCGCTGACGAATTCTACCCGAACGGGGCCCGGCGCACCCTTTCCCGTCAGCTGCAAAGCAAGCCCTTGCTCATCCAGGGTCAACAGCAAAGGAACACTTGTTACGCGGCGCGGATCTGTGGCGGCTACCAGCGACACGCCAAGCTCCGTAGCCAACTCCTGCGCACGGTGCTTATCGCCTAGTGCCGAGCAGGCTACGGCCAAAGAATTCTGCATTACTCGCGACCGGGCAGTTTTTGCCAGGTCACCTCGTCCCGCAGGTACACAGGCTGAGCCTGCTCTGCAGACACACCGGCACCCGCGGAAAACTGTTTGGCGGCCAGGCGGGCAACGCACGCAGCTCTTGGCACCAAATCAGTGCTAGGCAAGGCCAACAACGCAGAGGTCACGGCCTCGGGCATCTGTTCACTCAAAGCCCAACCGGAACCCGCACCAAGCCAATCGCCGTTGCCAGCTCTGGCATGAACACCTTTAACGTCGCAGGCAGAGCTTTCTGCTGTTTCCATTGCCAACACGGATGGTGCGCAAACCCGCTCTTTTCCAAGCAGTACCGGTGCATCATCAAGCAGCTGATAACAGCCCCAATACACTTCGCCCATACGTGCGTCAAAGGCCACCGCCACGCGCTGGCCTTGAGCGGCGCCGGCCTGGGTCAAGGCATCCAAGGCTACAGCCGCCAGCGATGAAACCGGTATGACCGGTATGTTCAGCCCCCAGGCCAGGCCTTGCACTACGCCGGTAGCAATACGCAACCCGGTAAACGACCCCGGCCCGCAGGCGAAAGCGACTGCATCAAGATCAGCAGGCTTCAGTCCATGCTCCTGCAACAGACTGCGAACCATAGGCATCAGCAGGCGGGTGTGGCCCCGTGGCGCAATTTCAAAACGCTCATAGGTTAACCCTGCCTCTGCACTGCCCAGCCAGAGAGCCGCCGAGCAGCCTGCCGCGGAGGTGTCCAGTGCCAGTAATTTCATTGGCTTACTTCAGCTTGGCGCTGATCTGGGCGCGAATGTCATCCAGACTGCCAATGCCTTCAACTTGAACATAACGTGGCGCGCTGTCCGTATCTTTGGCAGCCCAATCCTTGTAGTAACCGATAAGCGGGGCGGTCTGCTGGTGATAGATACCCAGCCGTTTGCGCACGGTTTCTTCAGTATCGTCTTCACGCTGAATCAACGCTTCGCCGGTTTCGTTGTCTTTGCCTTCCACTTTTGGTGCATCGTATTGGACGTGATAGATGCGGCCACTGCCTTCGTGCACGCGCCGGCCTGACAGCCGGCTAACAATTTCTTCATCGGCAACGGTAATTTCAACCACGTAATCTATGGCAATACCCTGATTCCTCAGTGCTTCAGCCTGAGGAATAGTGCGCGGAAAGCCGTCGAGCAAAAAGCCGTTTTTGCAATCAGCTTCCTGAATACGCTCATCAATCAAAGCGATAATGATGTCATCTGACACCAAGCCACCTGAGGCCATTACTTCTTTGACCCTACTGCCCAGATCCGACTTGGCCTTGACCGCGGCGCGCAACATGTCGCCGGTAGAGATCTGAGGAATATCGAACCGCTCTGTTATGAACTGAGCCTGTGTACCCTTACCGGCGCCCGGGGCGCCCAACATGATGATGCGCATAGTTTATGCTCCTGAAATGATGATTAAATTGAAAAAGCTATGGCAAAAACAGGTGCCTTTGCCGCAGCCTCTCGACTTTTTTTACCTTAGTTAAAGATTGAGGGTGGCGCATTATACGAAGTCGAGCCGGCAAGCGAAAGCCGACCTCAGTATCATGCCCGCTTGTATACAGTGGAATACCGAAATAAAGCTCCCTGGCCCTCTAGTGCCAAGGAGCTCTAAAGAGCGTTGAGGAGTGATGAAAAGAGCGTAAAAGAGTATCAAGGGGTGATAAAGAGAGATCAGGGCCCATCAGCCGTGGTCCGCACTGTTAACTTAGCGCCGCCGCCATAGCGTCGAGATCATCGGCCACATCAGCAACGTCCGCCCGGGCCTGTTCCAGATCGCTCTGCTCCAAGCCCAGCTTAGCAGCCAGAGCGTCGGTATCGTCGGGAACAAATTCGTCACCAATACCAATGTCTTTAAGAAGGGCGTTTGCCAGCATCACTGCATTTACATAAAGCTGATGCTCGCCGCTATATTCGGCGCATTGGTGCATGGCTGCCACTTTTATGACTGGCCCCGGCAAGTTCCACAACCGATGCAAAACACCACCGATGGTGCCGTGGCCCACCGCCATCACGGATGGGGCAGCGCCACCAAATATCTGCTGCTCCAATTGTTTCATACTGGCTTCTGGTTCCGCATCACGCAACTCGCTGAGGCGAACGTACTCTGCCGGAAACAGATGCCCGATAAGCAGCAGGCCAAAATTGTGCAAAAGTCCGCACATATAAGCCATGCCGGGTTCGGCACCGCAACGGCGGGCCAGGCTGGCGCTCAAAAAAGCACAATACAGGGAATGGCGCCAGAATTGATCGATCCCTAACGGGCCCTCACGGGGCACATCAAAGGCTTTTACTGCGGCAATACCCAAAGCCACATGAGCGACCCGCTCAAATCCCAACACGCGGGCAACTGCAT
>JBALXR010000067.1:0-17439 GCA_036960525.1 Marinobacter sp. | reverse complement strand
GAAGAATCCGGCCAGCTCTCACTGTGGCGCCTGGCGATCAAGCCCGGCAAGCCGCTGGCGTTTGGCGATATCGACGGCACTCCGGTGCTGGGCTTACCCGGCAACCCGGCATCGGTGCTGGTGACATTTCTGATGGTCGGCATGCCATACATCCGCCAGCGCCAGGGGCGCCTGCACATTCATCCTGTAGGGCAGCAGGTCGTGGCTGGGTTTAGCGTTGGCTCTGCTTCCGCGCGGCGGGAATTTGTGCGCGCGCGACTGGAGCAGGAGCGGGGCGCAACGGTGATCAAAGCGTTCCCCAACCAGAGCTCCGGTGTTCTCAGCTCAGCCTGCTGGGCTGATGGCCTGGCAGTAGTGCCGGAACACAGCACCCTAAGCCCTGGAAACACCATCACTTACTTTCCGTTTTCTGAATTGGTGAGCTGACCATGCCTGAGCAGACCCTTAGCGTCCGTTTTTTTGCCCGCTTGCGCGAAGAGTTGGGCACCGAACATTTAACCATGCCAGCACCTGCGGGCCAGACCGCCGCAGACCTGCTGGCTACCCTGGCCAACCGCGGTGGGCCCTGGGCCCAGCTGAACACCGGCCAACCGGTGATGATCGCCATAAATCAGGCCATGGCAAAACCGCAGTCGCCCGTTAAATCAGGTGATGAAGTAGCGTTTTTCCCACCAGTGACAGGAGGTTAGCTAATGCCACAAAAGTCTTATGCCTGTTCACAGGCTGTGCACAGCGTCAGTATTCAAAATGCAGATTTTGATGCAGCGCAGGAGTACGCTCAACTGCGCAACAGCGGCGTGGGCACGGGCGCTATCGCCACATTCACCGGACTAGTGCGCGACAGCGGTGATCGCCAAGGCGTAACCGGGCTGTTTCTGGAACATTACCCGGGCATGACCGAACAAGTCATTAGTGATTTGATCACACAGGCTGGCCAGCGCTGGGATATACGCAAAGCGCGAGTGATACATCGCATAGGCCGCTTGCCCCTGCAGTCACAGATTGTATTTGTAGGCGTATGCAGTGCGCACCGCGGCGACGCCTTTGCCGCCTGCGAGTTTATTATGGACGCGCTAAAAACATCGGCGCCATTCTGGAAGAAAGAGCTGACAGACGCAGGTGAGCATTGGGTCGAGCAGAAAGCATCAGACGTTGCGCGCACAGAAGATTGGTAGCAGAACCGTCAATCCTTTAAGTCTTGCGGACGATTGCGGTTGGTAAATAGCTCTGTGGCTACTGGGCAATCAACAGACTGAGCTTGCTGGCTGCGGGCAAAATCATTACCAGCGCCAGGCGCGGCTTGCACCATAAAAAAACCGCCCGAGAGCAGCGCTCCGGGGCGGTTTTCAGCCTGAATTTTCAGTCGGGCTTTTCAGTCGGGATCGGCAATCAGAGATTGCTGTCCAAAAACGCTGCCAGCTGGGACTTGGACAAAGCACCCACTTTGGTCGCGTCCACATTGCCATTTTTGAACAGCATCAGCGTAGGAATACCGCGAATGTTGAACTTCGGCGGCGTTTGCTCGTTCTCGTCAATGTTGAGTTTGCAGACTTTAAGCTTGCCGGCGTATTCCTCGGCAATTTCTTCCAGCACCGGCGCGATCATTTTACACGGGCCACACCACTCAGCCCAGTAATCCACCAGTACCGGCACATCAGACTGCAGTACGTCCTGTTCAAAGGAAGCATCGGTTACGTTAACAATATTTGCGCTCATTCTCATTTCCTGTTTCTGGCATCTGCCCGGTAACAGATGCAGTTAGCTGTATTGACTATCGGTGTTATCTTGAAAACGGCGCAACGATTCACGCTCTTTTCATGGACCATGCCTTCAATGGACAGTACTTTACGCCATTGCTCCGGCTTTTGTGAAGCCTTCGCTAACAGGCGGGGTAATTCCACGCTCGTTAAACCACAGGCAGTCAGTCTGGCTGACAGGCTCTCGGGTTATCGCTATAGTACGCCCTACGTTCATCCCACAAGGATTCATAACCCCGTGACGGCAGAACCTAACGCCGAAAACGTTTCCGCGCCTCCTGATACGCTTGCCGCTATCGATATGGGCTCAAACAGCTTTCACATGGTGGTTGCGCGCCTGGTGCACGGTGAAATTCGTACCATGGAAAAAATGGGCGAAAAAGTTCAGCTCGGTGCCGGGCTTGATGCCCAGAACCGCCTGACCGACGAAGTTCAGGAGCGGGCTCTGGCCTGCCTGAGCCGCTTTGCCCAGCGCCTGCAGGGCATGCCTCCGGAAGCCGTACAGATTGTTGGCACCAACGCCCTGCGCATTGCTCGCAACGCCAACGAGTTCCTCAGCCGCGCGGAGGTAGTACTGGGCTACCCGGTAGAAGTGATTGCCGGGCGCGAAGAAGCGCGACTGATCTACCTGGGCGTTGCTCACACCCTTTCTGACGACACCGGCCGCCGGCTGGTGATCGACATAGGCGGTGGTAGCACCGAGTTTGTGATTGGTCAGCGCTTTGAGCCGGAAGCCCTGGAAAGCATGCACATGGGCTGCGTGTCGTTTCGTAATCGCTACTTCCCAGACGGAAAAATCAGCCGTCGCAATTTAGATAACGCCATCACCCACGCCGAGCAAGAGCTGCAGAGTATTCGCCGCCAGTATCGGGCAATGGGCTGGCAAAGCGCCGTGGGTTCTTCAGGGTCAGTAAAAGCCATTGGCCAGGTTCTGGCCACGCTCAAGATTACCGATGGCACCATCACCCTGGAAGCCATGCAGGAATTGCGCAAAAGGCTGGTCAGCATAGGAAACATTGAGCGTTTGAGCGAAATGGGTGTACGCCCAGATCGGCAAAGCATTTTTCCTGGCGGTTTCGCCATTTTAATGGGCGCGTTTCAGTCACTGGGCATCGAAACCATGAGCTTTGCCGATGGCGCGCTGCGCGAAGGTCTACTGTACGGAATTGTTGGGCGAATACGCCATGAAGATGTGCGGGAGCGAACCATTTCTGCGTTACAAGAACGCTACCACGTTGATCAGCTGCACGGCGCCGCCGTCGAAGCCAGCGCGGTGGCTGCCTGGGCGCAAGTTGCGGAAACCTGGAAGGTGAACAGTTTCAGCGACGAAGATACCCTGCGCTGGGCCTGCAAGCTGCATGAAATCGGCTTGACCATCTCTCACAGCCAATACCACAAGCACGGCGCTTATCTTTTACAATATTCGGACTTGCCCGGTTTTACCCAACAGTTCCAATGGGACCTGGCGGCTTTGGTGCGCGGGCACCGGCGCAAGTTTACTGCAGCCATTTGGGCTGGAACCTTAGCTGAAGATATCCCGCGCTTGCGCTACCTATGCATATTGGTGCGCTTGGGCGTGCTGCTGCAGCACGCCCGCAATCTGGAAGAACCTCCAGAGCTAACGTTAAAAGCATCTGCGAACAAGCTCAGCATCCGCTTCCCCGAGGGCTGGCTGGAGCAGCGGCCACTAACCTTGGCAGACCTGGAAAATGAACGTGACTACCTGCTGCGTCAGGACTTCAGTCTGGATATTATTACCGAATAAGAAACGGGCGCTGGAAGCGCCTGTTTCTGCGGCTCAGTAGTCAAGCAAACTTAACTTTCCAGCTCTGCTTCCAAAGCTTCGACCGTTTCACTAACGTCCAGCCACTGAGCCTCTACAGCTGCCATTTTTTGGCGCGCCTCCGCCTGCCGACCCAATAGCGCTTTCAACTGTTGTTTGCCGCTGTCACTGTACAGCGTCGGATTAGTCAACTCGGCGTCCATCTCCGCCAGCGCAGCCTGCATGCTGTCCATCTGTTTTTCCAGTGTGGCCTGCCGTTTGCGGAACGGACTGATTTTCTGGCGCACCGCCGCCTCGGCACGCTTGCGGGCCTTGCGATCATCGGCACTTTCACCATTGACGGCCGCGTCTTGACCACCCTCTGCAGCGGCAGACTGTCGCTTCGGCGCTTCGGTATCGTCTTTGCGACGATCAGCCAACCAGCGCTCATAATCCTCAAGGTCACCCTCATACTCAACGACACGGCCATCGTTCACCAGCCAGAACTCGTCAACGGTGTTACGCAGCAAGTGGCGATCATGCGACACCACCACAATGGCACCATCAAAGTTTTGCAGCGCCATGGTCAGCGCCTGGCGCATTTCCAGATCAAGGTGGTTGGTAGGCTCATCCAAAAGCAGAAGGTTGGGCCGCTGCCAGGCGATCACCGCCAACGCCACCCGAGCTTTTTCGCCACCGGAAAAAGAACGTATCGGTGACAGGGCCGCATTACCATGAAAGTCAAAACCGCCGAGAAAATTGCGAATGCTCTGATCCGATGCCCGCGGGCTTAAGCGTTGCAGATGCAAAAAAGGGCTGGCGTCCAAATCCAAGGATTCGAGCTGATGCTGGGCAAAATAGCCAATGGCCAGGTGCTCGCCGCAGGTGCGCTCACCGTTAATCAACGTGGCCTCACCCCGCAGACTGTCCATAAGGGTAGATTTACCCGCGCCATTAGGGCCAAGCAGGCCAATGCGACTGCCCGGTAACAGGCTCAGATTCAGGTTTCGCAGAATCGTCACGTCACCGTGACCGGCCTCGCCCAAGCGAATACTCAGCAGCGGGTTTGACACCTTTTCGGCTAATGGAAATTGGAAATTGAACGGTGAATCAATGTGTGCAGGCGCAATTTTCTCCATGCGCTCCAAAGATTTCACCCGGCTTTGAGCCTGACGAGCCTTGGTAGCTTGAGCCTTGAATCGATCAATAAAACGCTGAATTTCAGCAATGCGCACCTGCTGACGCTCGAATCCGGCCTGCTGCTGGGCCAGGCGCTCGCTGCGCTGGACTTCAAAAGCTGAGTAATTACCGCTATACAATGCCAAATCGTGCCGATCAAAGTGCACGACATGTGTCGCGACTCTATCCATGAAATCCCTGTCGTGGGAGATGAACAGCAGGGTTCCGGAGTAACGCCGTAGCCAGTTTTCCAGCCACAGACAGGCGTCCAGATCCAAGTGGTTGGTCGGCTCGTCTAGCAGCATCAAATCGGACGGGCGCATCAGCGCCTGAGCCAGATTCAGACGAATCCGCCAGCCCCCCGAAAAACTCGAAACCGGGTGGTCAGCATCGCCATCACTAAAGCCCAACCCGCGTAGCAGCGACTCAGCGCGCCGCGATGCAGACCATGCCTCATGCAGGTCTAGCTCGCCATGGATGCGGGCTTGGGCCAGGTCGTCCTGGGCGGTTTCCGCTCTCGCCAGTTCGTGTTCCAGGCGGCGCAAGTCGAAATCGCCATCCAATACAAAGTCTCGTGCGCTACGCCCGGTCGCTTCCACTTCCTGAGCCATGTGAGCGATGCGACAGCCTCCGGGCAGAGAAAAATAGCCCTGCTCTGGCGCCAAATCACCCAGTAGAAGCTGAAACAGACTAGACTTGCCGGCACCATTGGCACCCACAATCGCCATGCGCTGGCCCGGCTGCACGGTCAGGCTGACGCCTTCTAGTAACCACGCACCGCCTCGTTGTAAACTAAGATCACTAATTGTTAACATGTTTTAATTCTGGCACTTTAATAATTTCAGGGAAGCCTTGGAAACTGCACCGGACGACACTGCGGTCATACCGCAAACCGCGGCCAGCCTAGCACTGCCGGCAGATTTGCAGACCGACACAGAGCTTTGGTCTTTTGCCTTATTATGCTGGCAAAAGCCGGACGTTGCGCCTACCTGCCTGTTATTGCAACAACAAGGCTGGAGTGTGACACGCATTCTATGTGCGGCTTGGCTGGCGAATCAGGGCAGAACTTACACCGGGCTAGAAGCCGTTACGGTAACAGAGTGGCGCAACCGTGTAACCGTGGCACTGCGTGACGTAAAAAGGGCGCTGCCGAAAGAGTCGGAAAGTTGTCACGATTTGCGCGCAGGCCTGGCTCGCTTAGAACTTGAAGCAGAGCGTGTCGAACTCGCTCTGGCGTGGCAAACACTGAACACTGAAACAGAAGAACCGGCAATGCAAGATCGCAACATTTTGATCATCGGCAATCTGACAGCAGCAGCGCCTTGTGCCGACAGCGCACGAGCAGCTGCCTCGGATATTCATCAACTGGCGTCTGCTTTGACTTTTTCGCGCCCCGGAGCGCAATTAACATGATGATTAAATGGCTGGTACGGCTAGCCTTTCCTGCCCTAGGCGTATTGTTATTACTGATTGCGTTTGGTTTGGGAACGCCCGAGCAAGTGACGGAGCCGTTGGCTAAAAAAACAAAACCGGCAGAAATTCCCGCCTTCGAAACCCTGGTGCCAGAGTTAGTGGTGATAGATTCACCCGATATCATTTTCAAGTGGAAAGATACCAATGGCAACTGGCATTATGCTGACCAGCCACCGCCCCAAGGGCCCTGGAACACCTTGGCCATAGAGCGGCCGAACCCACCCCGTGGCGCCGCTGGCAACGCAGAGCCTGGAGTCGACTGGCAGGCTCCGTATAACGCGCCATTCAACATGGGCGTAGGCGCTTCGGGAAGCTAGTAGGTGTTACAGGGCAGTTAAGTGAGTGACTACCCGGCCATTAACAGATGTTCAGTGGCGTAAAGCCAATGTTATAGGTACCTTTTGCGCCAGCATCATATCGAATACCCTCAATCAGCCAGCGCCGACCAAGCTCAGGCGTTGCGACTTATTTACCATTACGAAGGATAGATTCATGAAGAAAACGCTGTTCGCACTGACGATTGCCGGCCTTGTTGCAGGCTGCTCTTCCGCCCAAGAAGCACCAAAAAACCCCGCACTTGAATCCAACAGCGAAAAGGTCAGCTACGGCATGGGTCTGGTTATGGGCGAGCGCATGGGTAACGACCTGCCAGACCTGCAGATGGAGCAGTTTCTGCAGGGCATCCAGCACGGCAACAACGGCGATCAAACGCAGCGCCGGATGACCCAGGAAGAAATTCAGGGAGCGCTGATGGCTTACCAGCAGCAGCTGCAGGAAGATCAAGCCAAGCAGACGGAAGAAATGGCGCAGAAAAATGTGGATGCGGGAAACGCTTTTCTGACTGAAAATGCCGAGCGCGAGGGTGTAATAACCACGGACTCCGGCTTGCAGTACGAAGTGATTGAGTCTGGCAATGGCCCGCAACCCGGAACCGGCGACACGGTAAGAGTCCATTACACGGGAGAACTGCTGAGTGGCGAAGTGTTTGACAGCTCTCGCGAGCGCGGTGAACCGGTTTCATTCCGCCTAGACCAAGTTATTCCAGGCTGGACAGAAGGCCTGCAGCTGATGAACGAAGGCGCGCGTTACAAACTCTATATTCCGTCAGAGCTGGCGTATGGCCCAGGCGGCAACCGCGCAATTGGCCCCAATGAAACATTGGTTTTTGATGTGGAACTGTTAGCGGTTAACCCAGACAGCGCACAGTAACTGTTTGTTGCAGTTAACACCTGGGCGGCTCTCCAAGAGCTTGCCGCTCAGGTTTGCTAACAGCTCTTAGGCCGGCTCTACCTTGTCTGCGTTAGCGGTGTGCAGATGGGCAATCAGAAGGTCTTCCAGCTCAAAACGACTGGCCAAGATTTCACCCACGCGCGATAACTCCGTAAACAATGCCTGCATTTCCGACTCGGAAAGTTCGCGGCCATCTATCTTGTCATTAAAATCAAGAATCACTTGGGTGGTTTCGGTAATACGCGGATACACCTTCGCCGCCAGCTCCAAGCCCTCGTCGTCGTTAAACTCTCGCGCCTCACGCACCAGTTGCTCGTAAATTTCAAAGTGCCCGGCGGAAACGTAGTCCATTAGCATTTCGCACAGCAGAACCAGCTTGGGCCTTAGGCTTTCGGTCTGGGAATAGTCGTTTTCGGCAGACAGTTCACAATACCGCACCAGTACATCCTGACGCTCCTTAAGCCAACGGTCGATCAGATCACTGACCCCACCCCACCGCTCACGGGCATTTCGACAATGCTCCAACATAACGCCTGTACTCCACTTGGTGTTCTATCTGGCTAATGCCTTCTGAACTTTCACATAAGACTATGCAAGTTACCCTATGGCAGTGACCAGCCGCAACCGTTTGTGGCTTCGGCCTTACCAAGACCGCTTAGGCGCGGGGCGCAAACACAGATAAAGACCGACCAACGCCACACAAACGAAAAACAGCGCGCTCCACCCCGGAATGCTCAGCCCCAAAAACCGCCAGACCACCGCCGCGCAGTCACCGGTTCCGCGAACCGCAGTCGCCAGCACATCCATCCACGGCAACACGTCCAACATATAATCCACCGATGGGCCGCAAGCCGGCACTTGGTCCGCAGGCAAGCTTTGCAACCAGAGCTGGCGACTGGCCAAGCCTAATCCGGTGCCCGCAGCCAGCGCCAAAAACAGACCGTATACCCGTGTGGCAATCGGCCCCGGGCCGTGCAGCCACGCTAACAGGCTGACCAGCCCGGCCACCATGAATGCAAACCGCTGTAACCAGCACAAAGGGCAGGGCTCCAACCCCATCACATGTTCCATATAAAATGCCACAGCAAGCAGTGCAGCACACACCAGAAAAATAACAGCAAACACGATTCTGCTGGTCAAGAGATCACCTCGAAAATAGGAATGGGACTGCATCCAGACTGCCAGCCTGCTATTATAACAACCGTCGTTAAACCACCGTGATTATCAGGATTATGACTGCATTATCAAAAATGACGCCAAAAATCTTCGTCGCCCTGCTTATGATGGCGTTTGCGGTTCTCGCCTACAGTGAAGAGCCCGACGAATCGGCTGAACCAGCGGAGCTGCTAGAACCGACCGTTACCGATTATATATCGCTGGAGCCCGCGTTTGTGACCCATATAGGACCGCCAGGCAGCAAGCTTTCCTATCTGAAAACCAGTGTTAGTTTACGTGCAAACGCCAGCACCACTCGCCCCGCCGTAGAAGCCCACATGCCACGCATACGCCATGAGCTGGTACTGCTGTTTGGCGAACAAAGCGATGTTGATGCCCTTACCCGGCCAGACACTCAGCAGACACTGGCCACAGAAGCCACTGCCCGCGTTAATCAAGTACTGGAGAGCCAGCACACCGGTGAAGTCGTGAGCGGTGTGCTGTTTACCGAGTTTGTCGTGCAAAAGTAACCAACAATTCGATGTTCAGCTTTGCTGATACTGGCGCAGGTAATCGGCAAAACTCAGCGTATCCGCGGCTTCAATCTGTTCCTGCTGCTGCAAGGACTCAAGGCTAAATGCTGCATATTGCTGCTGCACGGTGTCTGGCAGTGGCTGCGCGAGCAAGCTGTGCTGATGCTGGCGGGACATTTCCAGTACCCAGTCGCGATGGCCCAAGCCACTACTGGTCATTGCATCTAGGACCTGCTGCGAAGGCAAACACCAACTGCCTTCCAATTTACGTCGCTGCTCCGCCAATGCCAGCACGTAGGTAGCGTCGCCATTCCAACCGTCGAGCTGTTCCGCCAGTGGCTTCAGAGAATCCAGAAGTTCAAGCGCCGTCTCTCCAGCGTTAACACTGCGATTGCCCACTTGCAGCGCCAACTCACGCCCGCGTCCGCGCGCAACAACATCCTTGAAATTGTTATCCAGCCGGGCACACTCATCGTCGCCAATTCGTGGGCTGTCTTGTAACAAGCAGTCCAACAAAAACAAGTCGAGAAAATCCACTTGCGGCGCGGTAATACCCACGGCTGCAAACGGGTCTAAATCCAAACACCGCACCTCGATGTACTCCACCCCGCGGCTCATCAACGCATGGATGGGTTTTTCTCCACTGGCAGCGGTCCGCTTCGGCCGTAAAGCACTGTAATACTCATTTTCAATCTGCAGCACGTTGGTATTGAGCTGAATGTACTCACCGTTCTGGTTTATGCCCATTTTTTCATAAGGCGGCCAGGGCGTATGAATCGCCCGTTCCAGAGTATGGGTATAGGTTTTCAGCTCGTTAAAACAGATATTCAGCGAGGACTGAGCGTTGTTGTGATAGCCCAGATCACCCATCCGTAACGACGTAGCCTGCTCGCCATAAAAGGTGTTTGCATTGAAGCTGCTGAGATTGTGCCGCACGTTGGCGACAAAGCTCTGGTCTAGCGCCGGCGACGTGCCAAACAGAAGCATTAGAAGCCAGCTGCGGCGGCGAAAATTGCGAATCAGCCAGAAGTATTGCTCAGATTTGAAATCTTGCAGGCTCAGCTCGCTGCTGCCCACAGCCTGCTGCCACTGCTGCCAAAACCCATCGGGTAACGACACGTTGTAATGAGTGCCGGCGATACTTTGCATCATTCGCCCGTAGCGCACCGCCAAACCTTGGCGATACACGTGTTTCATCTTACCCACATTAGAGCTGCCGTAATTGGCGATAGGAATACTGCTGTCGCCATCCAGGCCACAGGGCATACTGGCGGCCCAGAATACTTCGTCGCCCAAGTTCTGCTGCACAAATTGATGGGTGTGGCCCAGCGCTTCAAGCATGCCGGCGGTGGTGTCGTAAACCGGCGTAATCAACTCCAGCAGAGACTCCGAATAATCGGTGGTAATGCGTGGGTGGGTTAACGCCGAACCCAAAGCATGTGGGTGCGGGGTTTGTGCGATGAAGCCGTTGGCATCGGCACGCAAACCCTCTTTTTCAACACCTTTACGAAAGCCCTGCCACTCGCTGGCAGCAAACTGCTCAAATATGTGATGGCGTGATTGAGCCATGAAAAACTCCTGCTGCAACCGCTGTGGTTGCCAAGTAAATTAACGATCGCGCTTGTTAGCCATCGCCTGAGCCAGAGCTCCTGCCATGGCACCCTGACCCTGATTCTGACTTGCAGCCGGCGCCGGTTTACGCGCGCTGGCCGCATTGTTGCTATTTGGGCTTGGGCTTTTGTCGCCAAGGGGCCGTTCAGCCGGCTGCTGACCAGGCTGGTCACCCATGCGCATGGTCAAAGCGATGCGCTTACGCGGAATATCCACCTCCATCACTTTCACTTTTACGATATCGCCCGCTTTTACCACTTCCCGCGGGTCTTTTATAAAACGATCAGCCAACGCCGATATATGAACCAAACCGTCTTGGTGCACACCAATATCCACGAAGGCGCCAAAATTGGTGACGTTGGTGACCGACCCTTCCAGCACCATTCCCGGCTCCAGATCTTTCAGTGTTTCCACGCCTTCTTCAAAGCTGGCAAAGCGGAATTCCGGCCGTGGGTCGCGCCCCGGCTTTTCCAACTCGGCAAAGATGTCTTTGACCGTAGGCAAGCCAAACTGCTCGGTTACATAATCCTGCGGGTTCAGGCTGCGCAAAAATACTGCGTCACCCACCAGGTTTTTCATATCCCGCTGATTTTTAGCGGCGATGGTTTCCACCACGCGATAAGCCTCCGGGTGCACCGAAGACCGATCTAGCGGGTTATCACCATCGCTGATGCGCAAAAAACCCGCCGCTTGTTCGAAGCTGCGAGCGCCCAGACGCGGCACTTTCATCAGCTGTTTGCGGTTGCGGAACTGGCCGTTCTGGCTGCGATAATCCACGATATTCTGGGCAATGGTGGGGTTTAGCCCAGACACACGGGTTAACAGCGGCACCGACGCGGTGTTCAGATCAACCCCCACGCCGTTTACACAGTCTTCCACTACGGCATCCAGGCTGCGCGACAGCTGTACTTGCGATACGTCGTGCTGGTATTGGCCCACGCCAATGGATTTTGGCTCGATTTTAACCAATTCAGCCAACGGATCTTGCAAACGCCGGGCAATGGATACCGCGCCGCGAATGGTGACATCCAGGTCTGGCAATTCCCGCGAGGCGAACTCCGACGCTGAATAAATAGACGCACCCGATTCGCTGACCACAATGCGCGCCAATTTCAGTTCCGGGTAGCGCTTGCACAGCTCAGCCACCAGTTTATCGGTTTCCCGCGAGGCAGTGCCATTGCCAATAGCCACCAATTCGATGTTGTACTGACGACACCATTTGGCCAGTTGTTCTATCGAACCGTCCCACTGGTTTCGTGGAGCGTGGGGAAATATAGCGCCGTGGTCTACCACCTGCCCTATGCCGTCAATTACAGCCACTTTTACGCCCGTGCGCAGGCCTGGGTCCAAGCCCAGAGTGGCCCGGGGCCCCGCCGGAGCCAGCAACAACAAGTCTTTGAGGTTATCCGCAAATACCTGGATAGCCTCGGTTTCCGCTGCCTCTCGGATCTGGCCAATCAAATCGGTTTCGAGCTGACCAGACAATTTAACCCGCCAGGTCCAGCGCACCACTTCGGCTAACCACTTGTCGGCCTCCCGGCCCTGATCGCGAACATTCCAGTGGGCGGCAATGTAAGATTCCGCCGGGTGCGGCTGGCGACGATCGTCGCTGCTTTCGCCAACGGCAATGGTGTAGCTCAGGATGCCCTCGTTACGGCCACGTAGAATTGCCAGAGCGCGGTGTGACGGCACTTTTCTTAACGCTTCACTGTGATCAAAGTAATCACGGAATTTCGCACCGTCGGCCTCTTTACCGGTAATAACGGTTACTTTCAGCTGGCCTTGCTGCCAGATGAAACCGCGCAACTGGCCCAGGAGTTCAGCGTCTTCTGCGAAGCGCTCCATCAGGATAGCACGGGCGCCTTCCAAGGCCGCCTTGCTGTCAGCCACATCGGCGTTAACGAACTGCTCGGCCAAAACTTCTGGCACGTGTGTTGGGTCGTTATAAAGACCATCTGCCAGTGGTTCAAGACCGGCTTCACGGGCAACCTGCGCCTTGGTACGGCGCTTGGGTTTGTAAGGCAGGTAAAGATCTTCCAAACGGTTTTTGGTGTCTGCTCCGTTGATACTGGCTTTCAGCACATCGGTCAGTTTGCCCTGCTCGTCAATACTGGCGAGGATAGTGGCGCGACGGTCTTCCAGCTCGCGCAGATAGCGCAGTCGCTCTTCCAGGGCTCGCAACTGGATGTCGTCAAGCGCACCGGTCAGCTCTTTGCGATAGCGTGCAATAAAGGGCACAGTCGCACCGCCGTTTAACAGTTCAACGGTGGCGTCAACCTGCTCTTCACGTACACCAAGCTCATTCGCAATGCGTCGAGAAATACTATTCATGCTACCTCTGCTAATCACGTTCGCTGACAAACAAAGTGGCAAAGGTACAGCGGCACAGGATTACAGGCAAGCAGACTGCCTCTGATTATGAAGGAACTGTACCAGCTGCCCCCAAGGCATCGGCCGGGCAAAATAGTAACCCTGTACGTGGTCGCAGTTCAGTTGCCGTAAAAACTCCATCTGAGCGTAAGTCTCCACACCTTCTGCTACTACGCTCATTTTCAAACTGTGGGCGAGGCTGATAATGGCTCGAATAATGTGTTCGGAATCCACAGACTGGCCCAACCCCTGAACAAAAGATTTATCGATTTTCACCAGGGCAATGGGGAAATATTGAAGATTGCTGAGCGATGAAAAACCGGTGCCAAAGTCGTCCAGAGCAAAGCTGACCCCCAGTTCGTTCAGCTCTCGCAAGCATTGCCGGGCGTAGTCTGGATCGTGCATCATCGCGCTTTCGGTGAGTTCCAGCTCGAGCAAGCTGGTATCGATATTCGCGTTATAAATAATGCGAAAAATAGTCTCGGTCATCTTGCGATCGTGAAACTGGCGAAACGACAGATTTACCGCCAACACCAGCTCTGCAAAGCCCAAATCTGCCGATTCACGCAGCCGCTGACAAGCCTGTTCAATGACCCAGTAGCCGATAGGAACGATCAGCCCGCTGCGCTCAGCCAACGGAATAAATTCATCCGGCATAACCATGCCAAGGCGCGGGTGGTTCCAGCGCAGCAAACACTCCACGCCGCGAACATCGCCGGTGGCCAGCTCTACCCTAGGCTGGTAGTAAAGTTCCAGATCACCGGCGCGCAGAGCCGTGCGCAAATCCGCTTCCATTTCCAGTTGATGACCGGCGGAAATGTGAAGCTGCTGATCGTAAAAGCGGAAACTGGTGCCATCGTCCTGCTTTGCCTCAAGCATGGCCCGGCTGGCTTGGCGCAGCAAATTCTCCGCATCGTTACCCGCTTCAGGATAGGTGGCCACACCAATGCTTGCGTTGACGTTGACCGGGCGCCCGTCCAGAACAATGACATCTTCCATTACTAAATCAATCTTGCGAACCACACGGCTGATATCCGCCAGATTTTCCACGTGCTCGATGATAATGGCCAACTCGTCACCGCCAATACGCAGCATGGAGTCCGACCGTCGCAGAACCTGCCGAATGCGCGCAACCAGCTTTAGCATGAGCTCATCGCCCTGATGATAACCAAAGCTTTCATTAATGCTGCGGAATTTATCGATGTTCAGATGCAACAGTGCCAAACGCTGGCCCAGGCTCTCTGCGTGCCGCAACGCCAGGCGCAAGTTTGAAAAAAACAATTTGCGATTGACCTGCCCACCGGAATCAACAGCCGCACTCTGGGACGCCGCAGACGCTTCGGATTGCACTAACGCCGCTTTTACCGCACGCCGTAATTGCCAGCCGTCCAGCTGTTGACGGCACAAATAATCTGCGGCTCCAGCTGCCGTCATAGAAGCACTCTGGCTTGCCGGCACGTCAGCGCCCATCACGACTACAGGCCTATCGCCGCAGGCCTGAACAAGGTGAGCTAACCAGGCATTCATATCACCGTTGTGCAGCTGGCAGTCCCAAAGCAGCACGTCAAACGGGTTGTCGGCCATAGCACGTTCGAAGCTTGCAGTGTCTGCACACCAAACAGTACTCATGGCCAAGTCATCACTGGCCACTGCCAGGCTATCTAACCACAGGAAATCGCGATAATCCTGAGTCAGCACCAACAGGCGAATACGAGGCTGATCAAAAAAAGCGAGAGGCGATACCATCTGTGGATCCATGAGTTCGTAAGATTTTCTGCACTAATGCGCAGTAATACAAGCCGTACAATTCATTAGCAATAGCTGGTTTTTCGGTAGGGTGCCGATTGCCCGGGTGCTGTAGAATAAGCATGATATTAACGCACTTCGCAACCAGGCTGCTGTGACGCCGTGACAAAACTGAACCCCCGACAACGCGAAGCCGTGCGCTATGCCGATGGCCCCATGCTGGTACTAGCGGGTGCCGGCAGCGGCAAAACCAGCGTTATTACCCGCAAAATCGCGTTTCTGATCGAACAGCTGGGTATTCCTGGCCGGCACATTGCTGCCGTGACCTTCACCAACAAAGCGGCACGGGAGATGAAAGAGCGTGTTGGCCGTATCATCGATCGAAAACTAACCCGCGGGTTAACCGTGTCCACCTTTCATAACTTGGGCCTGAACATAATTCGCGAGGAACATGACCACCTGGGTTATCACCCCGGATTTTCCATTTTTGATGCCGAAGACGCCAAAGCCCTGCTGCAGGATTTGATGCTAACCCATGGCAGCACCGATGCCGGTGATGAACTGAACCCGGTACAAATGACTATCTCTTCGTGGAAAAACGCCATGCGCATGCCTGCCGAAGCACTGAGCAAGGCTGCAGACGAGCGTGAGCAGAGAATTGCCATCATTTACGGATACTATAACGAGTACCTGAAAGCATACAACGCCGTTGACTTCGATGACCTGATTCTGCTGCCGGTGATGCTGTTTCGCCAGCACCCGGATGTGCTGGCGAAGTGGCAGCGTAAAATTCGTTACATGCTGGTGGATGAGTACCAAGACACCAATGTGTGCCAATACGAGCTTGTGAAACTCTTGGTGGCAGGGCGCGCCGCTTTTACGGTAGTAGGTGATGATGACCAGTCCATTTACGCCTGGCGCGGAGCGCGGCCGGAGAACCTGGCGCAGCTGGGACAGGATTTCCCCAGCCTGAAAGTGGTCAAGCTGGAGCAGAATTACCGCTCTACCAGCCGAATACTGCGGGCCGCCAACACGGTGATTGCCAATAACCCACACGCCTTTGAAAAAGTGCTGTGGAGCGATCATGCTATTGGTGAAGAAATCCGCATTATCCGCTGCAGTAATGAAGAAGCAGAAACCGAGCGTGTAGCCACCGAGATACTCGACCAGAAACTGAAACAGGGTTTAGGGTTCAAAGATTTTGCGGTGTTGTACCGGGGTAACCATCAAGCCCGGCTGCTGGAGGTAAAACTTCAGGCTTACCAGATTCCCTATCGCATTTCCGGCGGCCAGTCGTTTTTTGCCAAAAGCGAAATCAAAGACGCCATGGCGTATTTGCGCTTGCTGATCAATCCCACGGACGACGCCGCGTTTTTGCGGGTGGTTAATGTTCCCCGCCGGGAGATTGGCCCGCGTACGCTCGAGCAGTTAAGCCACTACGCTCGCGCTCGCAACGTCAGCCTGTTCAAAGCACTGGGCGATATGGGTGCGCAAAGCCACGTGACCGACAAGGGCCTAGAGCGCCTGCGTCGCTTCGCTCACTGGGCCGACGCTACCTGTGAACGGCTACACAGGGATGACCCCGTGCAGGTGATCAAACAGCTGTTTACAGACATAGAGTACGAAGAATGGCTGCACCAACATTCTGGCTCACCCAAGCAAGCGCAACGGCGCATGGAGAATATCTGGTACCTGGTGGATTCCATCCAGCGCATGCTTGACGATGGCAAAGGCACCGCAGACGAAATAGGCGTGGAAGACGCCATTACCAAACTGATACTGCGGGACATGATGGAGCAGCGCGAAGAGGAAGACGATAGCGATAAAGTACAGCTGCTAACCCTGCACGCATCCAAAGGCCTCGAATTTCCGCACGTGTTCATCATCGGCTTGGAAGAAGAAATTCTGCCGCACCGAATGAGCATTGAAGAAGAAAATATCGAGGAAGAACGGCGTCTGATGTACGTGGGCATTACCCGGGCGAGGGAAACCCTGACCCTGACCTATGCCGCATCTCGCCGGCAATATGGGGAAAAAATGGAGACCATTCCAAGCCGCTTCCTGGACGAACTGCCGGAAGATGATGTGCGCTGGCTGGGTTTGGGAGAAGCAGACGTCGAGGTGAACCAAAAGAAAGGAAAAGCAACTCTCAGCGCTCTGTTAGGAGACTTGGGCGTCTGAAACCGGGCAGTCCGCATCGGCGAACGCCCGGCTTTACCCAGCGTTACTTGCTTTCTGCCACCAGATATTCAACAGCTGCTGCAATTTCTTCATCCGGGCAGCTGGCACAGCCACCTTTAGCTGGCATGGCATTATAGCCATTGATAGCGTGGGAAATCAGCGTATCCAAACCCTGCTCGACACGCGGAGCCCAGGCACTGGCATCACCAATTACCGGCGCACCGGCTGCACCCGTGGTGTGGCATGCCAAGCAAACTGCACCATAAACTTCCGAGCCAGAGCGAGGGCCGGCACTGGCCGTAGCCGTGGGTGCTGCCGCTGAGCCACATTCAGTACCCTGCAGGCAAAGTTCGCCGACAGGCTGGATACGGGCACGAATTTCGTCTTCAACACTTGCCATTACGGCACCAGCTGTCAGGCCAAAACCAAGCAAAACAGCGAC
>JBALXR010000066.1:0-17575 GCA_036960525.1 Marinobacter sp. | reverse complement strand
CTTTAGAGCCACCTGGCAGCCGATAATAGTGAAGGCGATCAGACCCAGGGAGTCCAGAACCAGAAACAATTGATGTAGGCGCCGCATATAACGGGCGATCACCATGGTCAATAAACCGGCGCTGACGGTGATGTAAATATAGCCGGGGTGCTGGGTCCAGTTAATCGGATAGTTGCCCAGCAGCATGTCTCGCACCGTACCGCCACCCAGTGCCGTAACAAAGGCAATCAGCGCAACGCCAAACATATCCATGTTGCGCCGGCCCGCGGCGAGCGCGCCAGACATGGCTTCGGCGGTTATGGCAATCAGATAAATCGAGATGAGCACACACAATTCCTATGCTGCGAGGCGCGCCATTATACAAGCGCTGGCATGGCGATATGGACAGATTTAAAATCTGTCCTCGACTTGGCTCTCAGTTTGCTGGGACAGATTTCAAATCTGTCCCTTACTTGAACTCGGCCTCCGTTTTGTGAAAAGGCTGGCTGATCGGGAAAATCGTGTCGTAGGCCCAGGTAAACACAAAGGCGTACACCAGATAAAAGGCTATAAAGCCAAGATCTATTATCAGGGCTTCCATCAGGCTTACGTCCAGTATGCGGGTAACAATCGGCAGGAATACAACCATCAGCCCCAGCTCAAAGCCAAAGGCGTGAACAACTCTTAGCCTGACGGATTTCTTGGGCGTGCCGGTGTACTTCAGTAGGGTGTGATCAAACATCAGATTATAAATGTAATTCCAAACGGTAGCGATGGTGGCACCAATAGCACCTAGCAAGCCAAAATCTACCATGGAATAACCCAGCACCAGGGTGCCAAAGCTGATAACAACAAACAGGCCAATCACTTCAAAGCTGAGCGCCTGGCGAATGCGGTCTGGTGTGGTGCGCATCAACAAAACTCCGTTGCAGCGGGCCGTCCCGAATGCTGTGTCCCCAAATGGGTGAGGTCGTCCTCGTGATGTTTTCGAAAATACGGCCATGTCCGCAAATCTCCCACAGACAAAAAAAAGACCTACAGCGTTAACTGTAAGTCTTGGAAATCTGGTAGCAAGGGGCGGAGTTGAACCGCCGACCCCAGCATTATGAGTGCTGTGCTCTAACCAACTGAGCTACCTTGCCAGCTCTCCATCAATGATGGAAGCGGCGCGTATAGTAAGTTTCGTGACAGAATGTGTCAAGGGTTGAGCGTTAGATATTTCGAGAAAACTCAAGAATGTGGCCTTTAAACTGCTTCTCAAGGTAGTCGGTGTGAACGGGTTTTGTATGGCTGTTGCTGAAACCGTGCGCTGCCAGTTTTACGCTGATTTTGGTTTTTCGACCGCGGCCCGGGTCTACCAGAATGACGTCGCAGCGGGGTTTGGCGTGGTTGTTGATAAACTCGGCCAGTAACTGCACGTGCTCGTCTTCGTACAACAGGTCACTGCCAATAATCAGGTCAAAAAGCCCCAGCTCACTGCGATCATCGGCCCAGTCTGCCCGCTCAAAGGCAATGCTTTTGCCCTGGTTTAGCAGAGTGTTGCGAACTAGAAAGTGTTCAACTTCGGGGTGATAGTCGGTCGCCGTAATATCGGCCTGGCGCCCGTTCAGCAGCAGGCTTGATAGCGCCATGCCACAGCCAATTTCCAGGATGCGTTTGCCCTCAATCGGGTAGTCCAGCATATGGTTTGCCAACACTATGCTGGACGGCCACAACACGCCAAAAATGGGCCAGGCAGCTGAGGAAATACCAAGCGCGTCAGCGGCGCCTTCGGGGTCGTTGAACTGTTGATTATCGCGCAGGGTGCACAGATGGATATCAGTGTGACCAACTTCTATGGTTTGGTAACGCAGGCGCAAAGGAAGACTGTTCATGATTTCTGCTCAAGTAAAGCAGCGAAGCCAGGCAGAAAATAACTGGCGATAAGGGCTAGAAAATTAGAATAAAGCAATCGGTTGGTGGTGCAAAGCTAATGTTTGGATTCAAAATAGCATTGGTCGGGCACCCTTGTATTTTAAGGAAATCCCGTTGCGACTCTGTCTGTACAGCTTTGGCAACGATTTGCACACCAAGGGAGTGGCTAAAGGCTGCGCTGCTCAAGCTCCAAGCCTCAAGCCTCAAGCAGCGTGGGTGCTGAACAAGGTGTTTCTAGCTATTAAAGCGCTCTGTCAGGCTATGGAGGTCGGCAGCTGTTTTTTCCAAAGCACGGCCTCTATCGCTTGTTTTAGATGCGTTTTCCAAACTTTCATCGGCCGCTTCCGCGATGTGGTTTATTTGTTGAGAGATTTCTTCGGCAACGTGAGCTTGTTCCTCAGCTGCAGCGGCCATTTGCTGGCTCATACCGTTGATACGTTCCATGGCTGACTTGATTCCTTCAAGAGCCTGTTGAGTCTCGCTTACACGCTGCGACGGGTCAAAGCTTCGCTCATTGCCTGTTAGAGGAAGGTTTTTGCGCATCGGGGCGGTTCTCATAGGGTGAGGTAATAAAGGTATCACTGATGTTGAAACAGTTATTAAAAGTTTGCACGCTTTAAAGGGTGTTCCAATAAGTTTCGGCCAAAATGTCAAAACTAAAGTATTTTTATGTGTGACGGTGCAAGTTTGACGGCTTTAATCCAGGCTCACATGGCTGTTGAAGGCCCTGTTGGAAAAATGCTGAACGATCGGGTGGAAGGCAAAGGAGCCGTTTTCATAGGCTGGCGACCACTTCTGCCGTCGGCATTGACCCGATATACTTTGCGGTGTACGTTTTGGCGCTGCTGGCTTTCGTCGCTTTTGCAGGCATTCTGACCATTTTCCTGAAGATATGAATATGAAAAATACCGTAATACTGATCTCATTGGGCGGTACCATCGCAAGTCTTCCGGGCGGTTCGGGGCGGGCGATTGCGGGTGCTCTGTCAGGTAAAGAGCTGATGGACAAGTTGCAGATTAACAGCGACGGTCCGGTTGAAGTGATCACCCTTTACCAGAAACCCAGCAATGCCATCACCATCGACGACCTGTTGCAGCTGAGGGTGCTGTGTCTTGAGTTGTCGAAGCGTAAAGATGTGGCCGGGCTGGTGGTGTCCCAGGGTACCGATACCCTGGAGGATACCGCCTACTTCCTCGACACAAGCCTGGCGCTTGAAGACACTGCGCTTGTGGTCACCGGCGCTCAGCGAGCGCCCTATGCCCCCGGCTCGGATGCCGGCCCCAATCTTCGCGATGCGTTGAGGGTAGCGAATGCACCGCAGGCCCGTGGCGCCGGCACATTGGTGGTGTTCAATGAGGAAATTCACGCAGCAAGCTCTGTGCGTAAGCTCAGCAGCTATCAGCTTAATGGTTTTGGTTCACCAGGTATTGGGCCAGTGGGCTTTGTTGATGGCGATGAGGTCAGGCTCACCAAGCGGGTGCAGCGCTTGAAGGCAATTGCGCCAGGCGAGACTATGCCGCGGGTGGATATTCTTCCGGTGGCTATTGGCGCATCGCCGGCCTTGCTTGAAGCGACGGTGGCCAGCGGTGCCAAAGGGCTGGTAATAGACGCTGTCGGCCGTGGACACGTTCCGCCGAACTGGATGGAACCGCTTGGCGTTTTGAGAGCTGGGGGCGTGCCTGTGGTGGTCGCGTCTTCTACCCAATGGGGCAGGCTTGCAGAAGTTTATGAGTACCGGGGATCACTGGCTGAACAGGTTGCGATAGGCGTGCTCAAGGCTAGCCACCTTAATGCCAGAAAGGCTCGCCTGAGGCTTATGTGTGCCTTGTCGTGCAATATACCAATCAATCAGTCGCTGTTTTCTTAAATTCTGTTAGCCCGCTTTGATAATTTTTTCAGTGTCTTTGAGAGGCTTGAAGCCGCTGGGATAATCAGAATATTGATAAACAAAAAGCCCCTTGATACGGAGCATATCAAGGGGCTTTTTGTTCTATATCCTGTGAGGTCAGGAATCTTAATCAGACATTAAAACGGAAGTGCACCACGTCACCGTTTTTCACGATGTATTCTTTGCCTTCAAGGCGCCACTTACCGGCGTCTTTAGCGCCCGCTTCACCTTTGAACTGAATGAAGTCTTCGTAGCCAATCACCTCGGCACGAATGAAGCCGCGCTCGAAGTCGGTGTGGATCACGGCGGCGGCCTGGGGCGCAGTAGCGCCAATTTTTACGGTCCAGGCGCGTACTTCTTTTACCCCTGCAGTGAAGTAGGTCTGTAGGCCGAGCAAGCCGTAACCGGCGCGAATCACGCGGTCCAGGCCGGGTTCTTCCATGCCCATTTCGTCCAGAAACATGCTTTTTTCATCGTCTTCCAGTTCGGATATCTCTGCTTCAATTTTGTTGCAGATAGGCACCACCACGGCGTTTTCAGCAGCGGCGATTTCGCGCACAGTATCCAGGTACGGATTATTTTCGAAACCGTCTTCGGCCACGTTGGCAATGTACATAGTGGGCTTGATGGTCAACAGGCAGAGTTCGCGAATCAGCAACAACTCGTCTTTATTCAGCCCCATACCGCGCACGGGCTGGCCTTCGTTCAGAACCGGCAGCAAGCGTTCAAAAATATCCAACTGGGCCTTGGCTTCTTTGTCGCCGCCTTTGGCGATTCGTTGTACCCGCCTGATGGCTTTTTCCACGGTGTCCATGTCGGCCAGCGCCAGTTCGGTGTTGATCACCTCTATGTCGTCTGCCGGGTCGACCTTGTTCGACACGTGAATCACGTTGCTGTCGTCAAAACAACGTACCACATGGGCAATAGCTTCGGTCTGGCGGATATTGGCCAGAAACTGGTTGCCCAGGCCTTCGCCCTTGGAGGCACCGGCTACCAGCCCGGCAATGTCCACAAACTCCATGGTGGTTGGCACGACACGCTGGGGTTTAACAATGTCGGCCAGCTTGGTCAGGCGCGGGTCGGGCATGGCCACTACGCCGGCGTTGGGCTCTATGGTGCAGAACGGAAAGTTTTCTGCGCCAATGCCTGCTTTGGTCAGTGCGTTGAACAAGGTAGATTTGCCGACGTTGGGAAGGCCGACGATGCCGCAGTTAAATCCCATGGAGTGCCTCTAATGCTGCTGAAAAATGTGCCTAGGAGACAGATTTTAAATCTGTTCCCGCTGTGTGCTGCTTGCTCAGGGACAGATTTTAAATCTTTCCCTGCTGTGTGCTGATTGCTTAGGGACAGATTTCAAATCTGTCCCTGGTTTGAGCGTATGTCAGGCGTTGGCGTCAAAGCCGTGCAGGCGATTCATTGCTGCAGCCATATTGCCATTGGCGGCGTCTGGCAATACGCGCATGGTTTCATCGAAGACCGCGTTCAGCGCTTCGGCTTCCTTTTTGCCCAAGCGCCCCAATACATAGCCGGTTACTTGGCGGGCTTCACCAGGGTGGCCAATGCCAAGTCGCAAGCGCTGAAAATTGTTGGTACCAAGATGTGCAATGCTGTCGCGCAAACCATTATGACCACCGTGGCCGCCGCCTTTTTTTAGTTTCGCGGTGCCCGGAGGGAAATCAAGTTCGTCGTGGGCGATCAGAATCTGTTCGGGGGGTATCTTGAAAAAGTCTGCCAGGGCTTTTACTGACAAACCGCTGCGATTCATGAACGTTAAGGGGTTCAGTAAGTGCAGTTCCAGTCCTTGCCACTGAATACGGGCATACAGGCCGTGGTATTTCTTTTCGAGGCGAAGCGCCTGACCCGCATCGCGGGCCAGTGCCTCAACGAAGAGGGCGCCGGCATTATGGCGGGTATTCTCGTAATCGGCACCAGGGTTACCCAGTCCAACCACCATGACAATATCCTGTGCCATCTGCCGTCGTCCTCGCAGTGATTACTACTTGTCTTCGCCTTCTTCATCTTCAGCGGTGTCAGACTTAACACCTTTAGGCTTGTTGATGGTAAGAACAGCCTGGTCGTGTTCTGCGCCGTGCTGCAATGCAGGAATACGAACGCCTTCTGGAAGCTTCAGGTCGCTCATGTGCACAATGCCATCCATCTCGATGCCAAACAGGTCGATTTCGATGAACTCAGGCAGGTTCTCCGGCAAACAAGCGACTTCTACCTGGGTCATCAAACGGAAGGCAACGCCGCCAAAGGTCTTGATGGCCGGGGCAGTTTCTTCGTTCACCAGGTGCAGCGGTACATGAACGAAGATTTCTTCGTCTTTGTTAACGCGCTGGAAGTCAGCGTGGCTCAGCAGCGGCTTGTACGGGTGACGCTGAAGATCCTTCAGGATAACGCTTTCTTTTTCGCCATTCAGTTCAATGGTCAGAACGCGAGAGTAAAACGCTTCATTTTCAAGCGCTTTTTTCAGCTCGTTGTGCCAGATGGAGATGGACGTAGCGTCTTTGTGACCACCGTAGATGATGGCCGGGATTTTACGCTCTTCGCGACGCAGGCGGCGGCTCGCACCTCTCCCCTGTTCATCACGAGGAAATGCTTCAATTACAAAGTCCTGAGACATGGTAAGTATCCTTATCGTCATCTGCACTGCCCGCGACCAGGCTCTTTACAGATGAGGTTTTTAAAAGCCGGCGGTGCCAGCTATGAAAAGGTACGGGAGCCGTTTTGGCTCCCGTACCGGTATTTGCTTTTGCGGTCGATTTGGAACTGCTCCAATTACTCAGCGTGGTTCCAAATCAGATCGGCTTAGACATTTTCGAACATGGCGCTGATAGATTCTTCGTTGCTAACGCGGCGAATAGATTCCGCAAGCAATCCAGCCATACTGAGGGGGCGGATTCTATCACACTGCCGAGCTTTGTCACCCAGAGGAATGGTGTCGCACACTACCAATTCGTCCAGTTCGGAGTTGTTGATGTTGTCGATGGCCTTGCCAGAGAGAACCGGGTGGGTAATGTAGGCCACAACCCTGGATGCTCCGTGCTTTTTCAAGGCTTCGGCGGCTTTGCACAGTGTGCCGGCGGTATCAACAATGTCGTCAACCAGAATGCAAACTTTGCCACGCACATCACCAATAATGTGCATCACCTGAGACACATTAGCCTTGGGGCGACGCTTGTCGATGATCGCAAGGTCTGCGTCGTCCAGGCGCTTGGCCACGGCACGGGCCCGTACAACACCGCCAACGTCGGGCGACACCACGACAAAGTTTTCAAAGCGTTGCTTTTCAATGTCTTCAATAAGCACCGGTGTGGCATAAATGTTGTCTACCGGAATGTCAAAGAAGCCTTGAATCTGATCGGCGTGCAAATCTACGGTCAGTACCCGGTCGACACCAATGCTGGAAATCATGTCGGCAACCACTTTGGCGCTGATGGCAACACGGCTCGAACGAACTCGGCGATCCTGACGGGCGTAGCCGTAGTAGGGGATAACCGCGGTGATACGTGATGCGGAGGCCCGGCGCAGGGCGTCGGCCATCACAATCAGTTCCATCAGATTGTCGTTGGTGGGGTGGCACGTCGGTTGAATGATAAAAACATCGTGGCCGCGCACATTTTCGTTAATTTCAACGGTGGTTTCACCATCGCTAAAACATCCGACTGTTGCGTTGCCAACTGGAATATGGAGTTGCTTGGAAATTGCGTGGGCAAGGTCAGGATTGGCGTTGCCGGCAAAAATCATTAACTTGGACACGATAGCACCTTTCTCGGTATCGGCGTGTGATTCAGAAGAAGCAGTAGAAAGATGGCTGGGGTGGCAGGATTCGAACCTGCGCATGACGGGATCAAAACCCGTTGCCTTACCACTTGGCGACACCCCAGTGTCGTGCTTATTTGGCATCATTTTAACTCTGCTAGTTTCTGATGTAGAGGTGAATGATTCACCCCTCTAGCTACGAAACCCTTGATGCCGGAGGGTCTACTTTCCCAGATGATCCGGGCTGCGGATTCTGTCGGGAAACGGCCAAAAATGCAAGCCCCTGTTCCGGTTAATCTTGCAGGTCCGAATTGCGAAAGCCAATCCAGGCTTTTGGCAACATCAGGATACAGGTCACGAACTGTTGCTTCACAGTCGTTTTTGTACCTTGAGGCGTCTCCCTCAAAAGCGGGCGCTATTGTCATTTTTGGAGTGTTCCTTGTCAACCCTATTGCAGAAAAAATCTTGGCAGTCTGAATGTCACATTTGGGTTTCAGTACCACAAACCAGTCCTGTGGCGGGTTTGCGGGCGTTAGCTGTTCACCGATACCTTCGCCGAGGGCTGCACGGCCGCGTACGAAAACTGGCACATCGGCACCCAATTCTAGCCCCATTTCTGCCAAAGCGTCTTCGTCGTGGCCAAGCTTCCACAGGTAATTCAGCGCCAGCAGAGTGGTTGCGGCGTTAGAACTACCCCCGCCCAAGCCACCGCCCATAGGCAGTTTTTTGCAGATACTGATGGTTATACCGGGCAACTGTGCCAGCGCGTCTCCGGTCAACACGCTGGCAGCTTTAATGATCAGGTTGTCGGTATCGGCTATTCCGGGCATCGATTGGGCCAGGCGTACGCCGGGCTTATCGGGAGTCAGCTCGAAGGTCAATTCATCGCCGAAATCTAAAAACTGGAACAGGGTTTGGAGCAGGTGGTAACCATCAGCGCGGCGGCCATTAATATGCAAGAACAGGTTAATCTTTGCCGGCGCCGGTAGGGTGATGCTTGTCATCACTAAAGCGCCTGCCAGTCGGTAATGGCCATGCGCACACGTTTCTCGCCCTTGGTGGCAGTGATGCGGGCGGGCAGTGCCGGCAGTTCTGCGCTGGCGCTGTACCAGCGGTCGTATTGAATATGCCAACCGCTCTGGCGAATAGCCACCAGTTCCCCAGTGCTGTCGAACAGCAGGCGGTAATCGCCATCGGGCGCGGTTAAACCCCGCACCCACCATGTCAGCTGGTTCAATGGCAAGCGCCAGCCTGTCGCCGCCAGTACCAGTTCGTCTGGCTCAGAGGATTGGTAACGCTCGCCGTCGGCCAGTGTCAGTTCAATAAAGTTGGGTGAGCCTTTGAGTCGAGTGCGGCCCATGCCCAGAAAGGACGAAGACAGGGTTAGGTCATAGTCTTCGTTGTGTTGTACCCATTGGTTAATTAGTGCGCTGCCGCTGTCAGAAGGTTGCTTAACGGCGAGCTTGCCGATCAGTTGCCAGTGGTCAAGATTCTGCCGCTGGCGCACTGTGTCTGCCCACGATGCGGGCGGCTGGTCGGTCAGGCCTTCCGGCAAGGGCTCCAGAATAATCGTGCTACAGGCGCTCAGCGTAGCCAGTACAAGCATTAAAAGAGCGTAGCGCAGCCTCGCGCTGGCCAGGGGTGAAAAAAACACGGCTATTCGCCAGCCTTAGTATCAACAACGTTAATATTTGGTACCGGCTGCGAGCCCACCCGTTCAATGGTTTCCAGCAACACTTCGTGCTGGGGGTCCTGTTTTAATCCCTGCTCCCAGATAATGCGCGCCTGCTCATCGGCGCCGGTCATCCACAAAACTTCGCCGTAATGGGCGGCTATTTCAGGGTCTGGGAAGGCTGTCCATGCACGGGACAGATACTCCAGAGCCTGTTGCAATTTTCCTTCGCGGTACAGTAGCCATCCCATGCTGTCGAGAATTGCCGGGTTTTCGGGCTCCAGCTCCAGCGCTCGCTCAATTAACAGGCGGGCCTCAAAAAGACGCTCGGTGCGAATGATCAGAATGTACCCGAGAGCGTTCAAAGCCACCGCGTTGTTGGCGTCGTCGCGCACAATCTGTTCTAAGTCTTGCACTGCTTCGGAGGTATTGCCCTGGCTGTCCATCATCATGGCGCGAGCGTAACGAATCTGGATATTGTCCGGGTGTTGCAGCAGTGCCTGTTCAACAGCCTCTGCGGCTTGCTGCTGCTGGCCCTGCTCCAACAGCAGGTTTATTTCAATCATCCACAGTGCTTCGGAGCGCCCAGGGTTGGTTTGGCGTAAGCGCTGAATGGCGTTAACCGCTTGATCGAGCTCGCCAGTTTCAGCCAACAAGGTGCCAGCTCTGGCTTGCGCGGGCAGGTAATAGACGCCTTCGCTCACAGCCTGGTAGTAGTTAATCGCCTGTATAGGACGGTTTTCATTGTCTGCCAGTCGGCCTAAATAATAGTTGGCTTCAGCGGTTTGCTGGCCGCGGTTCAGCAAAAAGGTCAGCTCTTTGCGGGCTATGTCTACCTGCTGGTTTTCAATCGCCACCAGCGCGTGGGACAGACGCAATTCAGATATGTCCGGGTAGCGCTTCACCAGTCGTTCAAATTCGTCTTGCGCAGCTTGCAGTTCGCCCTCATTAACCAGCATACGGCCGAACAGAGCGCCCATTTGACGGTTGCCAGGGAAGCGCCGGGTGTTAGTCATCAGGTGGTCGAGCGCAGCGCGTTTTTGGTCGCTTACGTAAAGCAAGTCACCTTTCAGAATGATGGCCGGCTGGAAAGTGGGGTGTTTTTTCAGCAGCGTGTGCAGTCGCTCCAGCGCCGGTTGCGGCATGTCGCGTATTTTCATCAATAAGGCAATGCTGTATTCCAACTCTGGGTTGTCGCTTTGGCGCTCGGCCAAGTTCAGGTACAGCGCCAATAACTGCTGCTGGCGCTCAGCCGACAGGCTGGATGCCATGGCTGCCAGGCTGTCAAAGTCGGCGTCACCGCCGAGTTCCATAATTCGCTCCATGTGCACCAGCGCCAGTGCCAGGTCATTACTTTTTATCGCCTGAATGGCGGCCGAGCGGTGGGCTTCGATGCTGTCGGGTTCTACTTCCAACCACAATTTCACCAGCTCCTGCTGGGCGTTGTCGCTGTTCAGGGATAGGGCGATTCGGGTTGCCCGCTCAATAACGCCAGCATCACGGGATATTTGGGCAGCCCGCACGTAGTGGCCCAAAGTGATATCATAACGACCGCGCTGAGCGGCAATTTCCGCAGAGGTCAGCAGGTACAGGACTTCGGGCGTAAAATCCCCGTACACCGGCGTAGAATCGGGTGCCGCAGAGGCGGGCATGGAGCTGGGTGCAGAGGCATTCGATTCTGTACCATCCACGTCTGGATTGGCGTTACCAAAGCCTGAAAGGCTGCTGCAGCCCGAAATCGCGAGGCCCAGCAGGCCAGTGGCCAGAACGCGATGAAGGTTGTGATGGCGAGTGGAATGGCGTGTGAAAAGACGATTGCCATCAACTGCGCGATAAAAGAGCCCGAAAAAGAATGTTTGCATGCAAAATTCCGTATGTTAAGCAGGCGTAAAACCCGATGTGGAGCGCTAAAACCGTATAATGGCATAACAGCCAGATGTTGCCTAACGTGTCCGCACTTGCCGCAGCGCAAGGCTTATGGGTGGCAGCGCGGCCTTCAGACCGTTAAAATGCTGGTAACATTAAAATTTCATTAATCGCAAAGCGCGCAGGGTTGTTGAATCACAAAATGGCACTGGTAACGCTTGGTATTAATCATCGCACGGCGCCTGTGGCAATCCGCGAACGGGTGGCGTTCACTCCTGAGCGCATGGCCGAGGCATTTTCAGAGCTGCGCGCGGCTGCCGGAGCAACCGAGGCGGCCATACTTTCGACCTGTAACCGCACCGAAATTTATCTCGCAGCTGACGAAGATTGTGCCCCGCTGATATTGCGCTGGTTAGCCGGTTTTCACAACGTTGATGCTGGCGACTTGGAAGACGTGATTTACGTCCATCACGACAGCGAGGCGGTACGTCACCTAATGCGGGTGTCGGCCGGGCTGGATTCCATGGTGTTGGGCGAACCGCAGATACTAGGGCAGCTTAAAGACGCCTATGCCCTGGCGCGGGAACACAAGGCCTGCGGCTCGTTTCTGGCGCGCCTGTTCGAGCACACATTCTCGGTAGCCAAACGGGTTCGCACTCAAACCGCTATTGGCGAAAACCCGGTGTCTGTCGCCTACGCAGCGGTCAGCATGGCCAATCGCATATTTGCCAATATGTCGCGCAACAAAGCGCTGCTGATCGGCGCCGGCAAAACCATCGAACTGGTTGCCCGCCACCTGGCAGACGCCGGTGTGAAAGATTTCCTAGTAGCCAACCGTACCTTAGAACGGGCGCAAACGTTGGCTCAGGTCCACGGTGGTAAAGGCATATTGTTGTCTGACATCGCCGAACATCTGCATGAAGTGGACATTATTATCTCGTCCACCGCCAGCCCGCTGCCTGTTCTTGGCAAAGGCACAGTGGAGCGGGCACTGAAAAAGCGCAAGCACCAGCCCTTTTTCATGGTGGATATTGCCGTTCCGCGCGACATAGAACCTGAAGTGGCCGAGCTCGACGACGTGTATCTTTATACCGTTGATGACCTACGCCAAGTGATTGAAGAGAACATTCGCTCCCGCGAAGGCGCCGCTCGGGAAGCCGAAAATCTGATTGACTTGGGTGTGCAAGAATTTCTGAACCAGCTGCGCGCGCTGGACGCCGTATTTACCCTGAAGCAGTTTCGCCAACGAGCCGAAGACCTGCGCGATGTCGAAACTGAAAAAGCGCTGCGCTCCTTACGCAACGGCGCCGACCCAGAAACCGTGATGCGTAGCTTGGCTCGCGGTATTACCAACAAGTTGCTACACCAACCGTCAATTCAGGTACGCAAGGCCACCACGGCCGGGCGCACCGAGGTCACCGAATGGTTGCGGGAATTGCACCAGCTTGATGCAGAAGAAACCGACCATAAGACCCCCGTTGGAAAACTATGAAGCCGTCTATTCAGTCTCGCCTTGAACAGCTTGTTGAACGTTTTGAAGAAGTCAGTGCCTTGCTCAGCGATGCCGGCGTGATTGCCAATCAGAATAAATTTCGCGAATTGTCCCGCGAATACGCCGAAATAGAGCCGGTGGTGCAGTGCTTCCAGGCCTGGCAACACTCCCTTGTGGACATCAACGAAGCCCGCGAGCTGTCCAAAGACGGCGATGCCGACATGCGTGAAATGGCGGAAGAAGAGCTGCACACCGCCCAGCAGGCCAGCGAAGAGCTGGACGCAGAATTGCAGGCTTTGATGCTGCCAAAAGACCCGAATGACGGTAAAAACGTGTTTTTGGAAGTGCGTGCCGGCACCGGTGGCGACGAAGCCGCTATATTTGCCGGCGACCTGTTCCGCATGTACAGCCGTTTTGCTGAACGCCGGCGCTGGCAGGTGGAAATTCTCAGCGCCAGCGAAGGTGAACACGGCGGTTACAAAGAAGTGATTGCCCGGGTGGCCGGCAGCGGCGTATACGGCACGCTGAAGTTTGAATCCGGTGTGCATCGTGTACAAAGGGTACCGGAAACCGAATCCCAGGGCCGCATTCACACCTCGGCCTGTACCGTGGCTGTAATGCCTGAAGCTGACGAAGCCGAGGCCGTGGAAATTAACAAGGGCGACCTGCGGGTAGACACCTTTCGCGCCTCTGGTGCCGGCGGTCAGCACGTTAACAAAACCGACTCTGCCATCCGCATTACTCACCTGCCAAGTGGCTTGGTGGTGGAGTGCCAGGAAGAACGCTCGCAGCACAAGAACCGTGCTAAAGCCATGAGCCTGTTGGCGTCGCGGCTGCAGAACATCGAAACCGAGCGCGCTCACCACAGCATGGCCGAAACCCGCAAAAATCTAGTGGGCAGCGGCGATCGCTCTGAACGCATTCGCACCTACAACTTCCCTCAGAGCCGGGTGACCGATCATCGCATCAACCTGACCCTGTACAAATTGGACGAAGTGATTGCGGGCGATCTGGATTCGGTGGTCAAGCCATTACTGCAAGAACACCAGGCCGAGCTGCTGGCCGCGTTGGCCGATGACCGCTGATTCAGATTACGTTCCAGTCACTTTCGAACCGGCCAGTTTACGCTGTGACGATCTGCTACGCGCCGCTGCGAACCGTATCGGCAGTGACTCGCCTCAACTAGACGCCGAGCTGTTACTGGCCCAGGTGACTGGATGGCCCAGAACCCGCTTCCGTGCCTTTCCAGAACATCAAGTCACACTTGTGCAGGCGGCGGCGTTTGAGCAGCTTGTAGACAAGCGCGCGGCGGGCGAACCCGTTGCTTATGTGCTGGGACAGCAGGAGTTTTGGTCACTGCCGTTGCAGGTGAGCGCCGCGACATTGATTCCACGGCCCGATACTGAATGTGTGGTCGAGCAGGCGCTGACCCTGGATCTGCCAGCTCAGGCACGGGTTCTGGATTTGGGCACAGGTACCGGCGCCATTGCCCTCGCGCTGGCCAGCGAGCGGCCTGATTGGGAGATAACCGCCAGTGACTTTGTGGATGCCGCCGTCGCCTTGGCGCAGAGCAACGCCGCGGCGCTGAACCTGCCAATTCAGGTGGTGAAAAGCCATTGGTTTGACCAGCTCGCGGCTGGCAGTTTTGACTTGATCGTGTCTAACCCGCCGTATATTGCCAGCGCCGACCATCATTTGAGTGAAGGCGACGTTCGTTTCGAGCCGGCCTCTGCGCTGGTATCGGGTGCCGATGGCCTGGATGACATCCGCCATATTGTAGCCGCCGCGCCCAGCTGGCTGAACGCTGGCGGTTGGCTGCTGCTAGAGCACGGTTATGATCAGGCACAGGCGGTGCAGGCGTTGCTAAAGCAACAGGGCTTTGACCAAGTACACAGTCGTCAGGATTACGGCCGTAATGATCGAATGACTCTTGGCCAGGCGAGGTAGGGGACGGATTTTAAATCCGTCCCCGCTTTCTCCGTCCACGGTCTGCCCGGACATCCCACCCAAGGGGACAGATTTCAACTCTGTCCCCGATCTGTCAACGGAGCCCACCATGCTAAGTGACGACGAGCTGTTACGTTACAGCCGCCAGATTTTAATGCCGAATTTTGACATTGCCGGCCAGCAGGCGCTGAAATCCGCGCGCGTGTTAATAGTTGGTTCCGGCGGCCTGGGCTGCCCCGTAGCGCTTTACCTTGGCGCAGCCGGAGTAGGGCACCTGACCCTGGTAGACGACGACCACATCGAAGTGGCCAACTTGCAACGCCAAATCGCCTTTGAAACTGCCCAGCTAGGTGAGTCCAAAGCCGAGCGACTGGCTGATCGCATTCGTGGCATAAACCCATTAATAACGGTAGGCGTGATTCGCCAGCGGCTGGAGGGTGAAGATTTTGACGCGCCTGTGGCACAAGCAAGCTTGGTACTGGATTGCTGTGACAATTTCAACACCCGCTTCGCCCTGAACCGGGCCTGCGTAAAAGCCGGCGCACCGCTGGTGTCTGGTGCGGCCATTCGTGGCGAAGGTCAGATTAGCGTGTACGACAGCCGTCAGCCACAATCGCCTTGCTACCACTGCCTGTACCCGGAGCAAGGTAATGAAGACCTGACCTGCTCCGAGGCTGGTGTAATCGCGCCGTTGGTCGGCATGATCGGCGCTGCCCAGGCGATGGAGGCGATAAAAGTCATCAGTGGTGTGGGTAAAACTCTGGTAGGCCGCCTGCTGATTGTCGATGCCTGGCGTATGGAATGGCGCGAAATGAAGCTGGCCAAAGATCCGGCTTGCCCGGTGTGCAGTAACAGATAGGGGACAGACTTCAAATCCGTCCCCGCTTTTTCTGTTCCAGAGTTCTCGCTAGTCCCGCAACGCCTGAAACCGCGCTATCGCCTCTTTCCGGCTTTCTTTCAAATCCACAATGGGTCTGGGGTAGCCTCCGGGAATCACCCCGCCTTTACCGGGATTATGAATCCGCTTGCTGTCTAGCTTTGCCAATTCTGGCACCCAGTAGCGGATAAACTCGCCGTCTGCGTCAAAGCGTTCACCCTGAGTCATCGGGTTGAATACCCGGAAGTAAGGCGATGCATCGGTACCGGTAGACGCGCTCCACTGCCAGCCACCGTTATTCGACGGCAGATAGCCATCCGCCAGTTTTGACATGAAATAGGCCTCGCCCCGGCGCCAGTCAATAAACAGATTCTTGGTCAAAAACATCGCCGCCACCATCCGCAGGCGATTGTGCATCCAGCCGGTAGCGTTGAGCTGGCGCATAGCGGCGTCTACCATCGGTATCCCTGTTCTGCCGTTTTTCCAGGCTTCAAAATGCTCGTCGGCGGTGTTCCAGTGCAGGGCTTCGGTTTCGGGCTTGAACGCCCGGTGCATACTCACCCGCGGGCAGTGGTAAAGAATATGAATATAAAAGTCGCGCCAGGCCAGTTCGGTTACCCAGGTAAAAAACCCTTCCTCGGCGTTGGCCGTCTTGCCAAAAGAGCCGCCCATGGACTGCTTCAGTTGCCACGCCGCCTGCACACACTGGCGGCCAGACAGCGCGCCTATGGCCAGGTAAGGCGACAGCTTGCTGGTACCTTCAATTGCAGGAAAGTCGCGGTCTTTCTTGTAGTCACCCGCACGCTCCTGCAGAAAATCCTGTAAAGCATCGTGGGCGCCATTTTCGCCGGTAGCCACCAGCGCCGGCGGTGCTTTGCCAAACAGCTCGTCTACTTCTTTTTTCAGGATGACGCTGCTGCTTTGCCAAATCTCAGTTCCTGTCAGCGCTTCGCCCACTTTCTTCGGCACCGCTAACAAAGCCGGTTGCTGTTCTTCCTGCCAACTGCGCCAGCGCCGGGAAAACGGCGTGAACACCGAATAAGGCTCACTCTGTTGGGTTAAAACTTCGCCCACCGGCACGGCGGCCTGGTCACGGTACTTGCTGACTTTAATACCAAGCGCGTCCAGCCGTGGCTTCAGAGCTTTGTCGCGGCGGCGCTCGTTCACGCCGTATTCTTCGTTGAAGTGAACCTGGTTGATCTTGTGCTCGCGGCAAAATACTTCCAACGTATCCAGCGACTGCTCAAAGTTTGTGGCGCGCAAAAAACTCAGGGCAATGCCCAGCTTGGCCAGTTCTTGGGCCAGCGCATCTGCGTGGTCTAACATCAGGCGCACCTTGGCCGCCGACCAATCGTGGCTAAGCCACTGCTCTGTGGTAATTATAAAACAGGCTTCAACCAGCTCGCCGGAGGACAGTGCAGCGCTCTGGCAGGCGGCGGCCAGAGCCGGGTTGTCGGCGGCCCTGAGGTCGTTACGGAACCAGACTAGCTGAGTCATGGTGTCTCCTGAGTGTTGGCTAAAGGGAGTGTGCGAAGCTAACCATACGGGTAATTACACCCTGCACAGCCAATAAAATCACGCGCTTATGTATTCGCTGCTATTGTGGTATTGGATTATAGTGGGCGCAACATGGCGACTGACAAAACAGGACAATAACCGGCGTATGAAACAGCTCGCAGAGCATTCTCTAGCCGCTGACCAGCGCTGGAAATCCAGCAACGATGACGGTCTGTGGGCCAGCCCGTACACTCTGAAATCTGGCGAAACCCAGCACCATAGCCTTGGCCACTCGCAAATCTGGGTGACCTTGCTGGACATGGAATGGCAAATACGTTCCCAGCAGGCAGAACAGCAGCAGGTGCCGAAAGACTGGAAGCTGGTGACCGGCCACTCACTGCCATCGTCAGACATTCCAGTGCAGCGTTTCATCCGCAACGGCGATGCCGAAATGGTGACCTATGTTCCCGCCATGGCGGACCGCCCAACGGTTATCCGGCCTTACCAGCCACTCACCATAGCCGCCGATGGGCATTGCGTCATCTATGTTGGCACAGCCTTGTGGATGAACGTGTGCATCGGCCCCAACCGGGTGTTGGTGGCAAGCATACCGCTGTCGGAACCGTCGTTGACATGGGTCGGTAGCAACACCATGGAAGGCGAACTGTGTTATTCCGC
>JBALXR010000065.1:0-17969 GCA_036960525.1 Marinobacter sp. | reverse complement strand
CGCAATCACTGGCCGCCAAGTAGTTTTGCTGCTCAACCGTTTCTATGCCTTCGGCCACTACCAAAAGGCCAAGATGGTGCGCCATTGTAATCACCCCTTGTACAATCGCAGCACTGCCGCGATCGGTTGTGACATCAATGATAAAACTGCGGTCCAGCTTTACCTTGGTAATGGGTAGCTGGCGCAAGTAGCTCAGGCTGGAAAAGCCAGTGCCAAAATCGTCAATAGCCACCTGAACTCCCAGGTCACGAAGACTCTTGAGCATAGAGATGGCCTTATCGAAGCCAGAAAGCAACACTCCCTCCGTCACTTCCAGTTCCAGCAATTCCGGCGGCAACCCACTGGCTTCAAGCACGGCAAGCACGTCTTCGATGAATTCTGGCCGACGAAACTGTAAGGGCGAAATATTAACCGCAACCGATACCGCTTGGCCCGTCTGGCGCCAACGCTGGGCCATGTCCATACACGCCTGATGCAGCACCCAGCGGCCAATGGCAACAATTTGCCCGGTCTGCTCTGCCAACGAAATAAAGGTCCCGGGCATCAACAGCCCGCGAGCCGGATGATTCCAGCGCACCAGTGCTTCCGCGCTGCGCAAAAGCCTGGTTTTCGCATCCAAAAGAGGCTGATAGTGCACCACAAACTGCCGGTCTTCGATGGCTTCCATCAATTCACGCCGCATAGTCACCGGGTCGGCGCCGATGGTAGACGCTGCACCATGGTTCCAGCATAAGGTATTGCCGCCCTGGAGTTTGGCGTCGCGCGCTGCCAAAGCAGCGTTATCCAAAAGCTCTTTTGTCTGTTTGACCGAACCGTCGTCTGACGCAATGCCAATACTGGCACTGATACTCAAGCGCTGGCCTTCTATGTCATAGGCTTCCGCAAGGCGAGTCAACATGCGGCTGGCAAGCATCTTCACTTCGGCCTCGGTTTTCGGGGCTGGCCGCATAACAACAAATTCATCTGCCGCCAAGCGGGTAAGCTCATCATCGCTGGCTAACAAATTGCGCAGCCGGTCGGCAACCACCGCCAACAGCAAATCCCCCATCCGACGGCCAAGGCTTTCGTTCAGTGATTTGAAATCGTCAAGGTCAACATATAACAGCACCATATCACTGGGGTTGCCGCGCGCGCGGGCAAAAGCCTGATTTAGGTGCAGTTCAAACAGCTGCCGGTTTTGCAATCCGGTAACAGGGTCGTGGCGAGCCTGATAGTCAAGAAGCTCATCACTCTTCAGTTGCCGCGTAACGTCCTGCTGGGCCGCAATATAATGAGTGCAATCTCCACGACCATCGTAAACTGGGGTTATTGTCAGTTTTTTCCAAAAGGTGGAGCCATTTTTCCGGTATGACAGAAGGGTAATATCGAGCTCTTCATGATGCGCAAGCGCTGATTGAATCAAGCGCAACGCTTCCGGCGCAGTGCCTTTGCCATAGAGCATCATAAAACCCTTACCGATAGCTTCCTCTGGCTGATAGCCCAGCATTTCGGTGAATGCCGGGTTCACATAGGCCATCGAATAGTCTGGCCCGCTCGCATCTAGCATCACGACGCCGTTTGGACTTGCCTCAATGCCGCGCTCAAGCAAACGCATTCGATCTTCGGCTTTTTTGCGCGCGCTGATGTCACGCACGATGCCGTAACCGCCTCGAATTTCGCCATCAACCACGATGGGCAGATTTACGACATCTATAAATATGGCTTGGCCCGATGCATTCAAGCCAACGATTTCGTAATTATGAGATTCACCTCCAGCCATCAAAATCAGCGCGTCACTGGCGATTTTGTAAAACTCGGGCGTCAACACCTTACTGTAATGCTCTCCAATTAATTGGTCGCGACCATAACCGGCAATGACTTCCGCTGCCTCATTGCAGTCTACAAAGCGGCCATCAAGCCCAATCTCGAAGACGCCATCGGGGTGTTGGCTAAATAGAGACCGAAACCGCTGCTCACTCGACACTCTGAGATTTCTTTCCGTTTGGTGCTCTATCGCAAGGGCGGCAAGGCCGGCGGCTTTGCGGATAATAGTGATTTCGGACAGTTCCGGCGATTTACAGTATCGGTAATAGGTGGCAAATGTTCCCAATAATTCGCCAGAGGGAGCAATGATCGGTGCTGACCAACAGGCCGCGATTTTCTCTGACCTGACCAGGTCGATAAAACTTGCCCAGCGACTATCGTTTAACAGATCTTCACACACCACAATTTCGCGAAGATACGCCGAAGCTCCACAAGAACCAACCTCTGGTCCGACGTCTATATTGCGCATTGCTTGCTGGTAGTTCTGGCTGAAAGCATCACCGGAGGCCAAGCTCAGCGTTCGATTCTGGGCCGAATAGAGCATCACCGACACCATGGCATCAGGAAACTGCTCTTCAACCATCGTACTTATCGCCGACAAAATGACCCCTAGCGGACTTCTGCGCCCGATCAGATCATAGACAAATTGAGCAGTGGTGATTTCCTGGTACATAGGGCCCCCATTGAAGAACATCCGTTGTTTTCAGAGCCGGCAATACCAAGGTTTAAAATTACTGGCCGAAACGTTTGCCGCTGAGCAAATACTCGCTTTCTTCTTTTGTGTTCGTTCGCCCCAAAGCTTTGTTGCGATGCGGAAAACGCCGAAAACGCGTGATTATTGCCTGGTGCTCAAGAGCTGATTCCAAAAAGCTACCCATGAACTCCTTTAATAAACCGCTGGTGGATGCTGTGAGCTGTTCATAGCATTCTATCGCAAGCGACTGATCTTCCTTACGTTCTGAATGCTGCAAAGGCATATAAAAGAATCCCCGCTGAATGGCCGGCAACGACACATCAAAACCTTTGTTCATACCCTGCCGGCATAACTTGCGAGCCAAAATATCCTGTTCGAACGCCAAGGCGCCGCCGCGAAAAATATTGCGCGAAAACTGGTCAAGCAGCAAGATCTCGGCAACCACGCCACCCGCCTCTTTTTGCCAGTGATCAAGCCCTTGCTCAGAGGCAAACAAGACCAGCGACAAAAAACGCCTACGAATTTCCTGGTCGAACTTTCGGTTACTCAGAAACCAGCGGTTGCGATGAGCCGGGTCAGGTAGCCCATTTTCATCTAACTCACCAAACCAGAAATCCAGAATGTCTTTCCAATCGAACATTCACTATTACCCTGTTAAGGTTGCCACCATATCACCTGTTTCTGCACAAGTGTACGTGGGGAACTTCCGCAAAAGTGTACGTGGAAAACAGGACAACAGACCCCCTGCAACGAAGGGGTCTTCCACACAAGAAATGGAAACACCATGAGCAGACACATATTGCTGACCGGTGGCACCGGTTTTATCGGACGAATTCTGTGCCGGGAATTACTGGCAAACGGAGACCAGATTACAGTTTTAAGCCGCCAGAGTGCAGCTGATATCCGCGCTGTGTGCGGTCGAGTTGAAGCGCTGCCGGATTTGGCCAAACTGAGGGGCCATCAAGGCTTTGACGCCATCATCAACCTGGCAGGAGAAGGCATCGCTGAAAAGCGCTGGAGCGAGGCACGCAAGCAAGCAATTCGAGACAGCCGTATTGAACTTACGCAGCAACTGGTTGACGTGGCAAAAACCTGGCAGCAGCAGCCGCAGGTCATGGTATCCGGCTCCGCAGTTGGTTTTTACGGCGCCCAAGGCGGCCTTGAAGTAACCGAAGCAACACCTCCACACGACGAATTCACCCATCGCCTTTGCCGTGACTGGGAACAAGCTGCGATGAAACTCGCTAACACCGGTGTGCGCGTCTGCCTGTCTCGAACCGGAATCGTGGTGGGCCCCAATGGCGGCTTTTTACAACGTATGATTCTGCCGTTCAAACTCGGCGTGGGTGGCAAGCTTGGCAGTGGCGAGCAGTTTATGCCATGGGTACACCGGCAGGATGTTGTTGAGGCTTTGCTGTGGATGTTGAATACCGAGACCGCATCGGGCGCATACAACGTTGTCAGCCCATCTCCGGTGACCAATGCAACATTTACAAAAACCTTGGGCAGTGTGCTCCATCGCCCCACAATTCTGCCGGCGCCCGCTGTGGCCTTAAAGCTGGCGCTGGGCGAAATGTCCGGACTGCTGCTGACCGGCCAGCGCGCAATTCCCGCCAGGCTTCAGGCTGAGGGTTTCGAATTCCGTTTCACGGATCTGGAGCCTGCATTAAAGGATGCGATCGCAAACTGAATAATAGCTGCAGAAAGTGTTGACACAGGAAAGGTCGCCCCATACTATGTGCGCCACCTCAACGAGGCAAGTAGTTGAATATGTTGCGTCCCCTTCGTCTAGTGGCCTAGGACTCCGCCCTTTCACGGCGGCAACAGGGGTTCGAACCCCCTAGGGGACGCCAATTCCGTCTACTAATACCCCCTTGTCCTGGAATACAATTAATCTCCGAAAGCTATTTTACTTTCTGGAGATTTTTTTATGTTACACGCCTTAACTTTCTATTGTTAGGCCTTACAGCCTTAATCATGCTGGATTGTCGATCTTCTTACCCGCGACTTTGATAACGTCGGGACCATGGGCTTTTTGATCGCGCATAATAAAGACGCCAAACCCCACAAAGAATGCCACCATCAGCAGCACAGTTACGATTCCAGCGATAACAACGGTGTCAAGATACATCGCAAATCTCCTAAATTCTCGTGTTTCGATCTGAATTCAGGTTACGACTTACCGCATACCCCAGTGTTGATCTACATCAAGCCCTGCAGTGGCTTAAAAACATAAGCCGTTACATGTGATCGGGCTTGCGTTTTCTTCCTTTTAACCGCGACCAATACAAGACAACGCGAAACTTTGACTGTTATAGTTCATTACCATTTTTCGCTAGATTCTGACCACTTGCGGGCAACTTATCTCTGCTATGACAATATTTTTTAGGCGCCTGAACCGGCTTCGCCAGCGCTCGCTGCTGTCTTTGCGCTTACTGGCCTGGGTCTTGATATTCAGCTTGGTATTTACATTCATTTCGTCTGCCATTCAACTTTACTCAGACTACCGCAAAGAACTTACGCAAATTACAGCACGCATGCAGGCGGTTGAAGCCAGCGACGGCTCCGGGCTAACGCGAAGCCTGTGGGCACTGGATCAAAAGCTTTTGCAAATCCAGCTGGAAGGAATTCTCAGCCTCCCCGATATTATGCACTTACGACTTGCGATTGAGCCCAGCTCTGAATTAGTGATCGGTAAAATTCCCCGTGACGTTGCCACTATCGTTCACAGCTTTGAGCTGGTTCATGGTGAGGGCGACGAGTTTAAGCTGGGGCGACTTACCATTACCGCTGACCTTGCACGGGTAAATCAAGAAATGAACAGACGGGTGGGCATTATTCTCGCCACCCAGTTTTTACAAACACTGTTTATTTCCATTCTTATTATCTGGATTTTTCGGTTTTTTGTGACCCGGCATCTGACCACTATGGCGGATTACGCCAGGGAATTTTCAATTCATAATCTGAAGCGCCCGCTAACACTGAATCGACCTGACACGCCCGGGCGGCGCCAAGACGAATTGGGCCAGGTAACCGACGCGATTAACCAAATGCGCGAGCGCCTGAATCAGGACATCGCCCGCCAGGAGCAAGATGCTCTGGAAATTCAGAAATTTTCTCAGGCCATTGAGCAAAGCCCTTCATCCGTCATCATTTGCGACCACCAGTGGCGCATTGAGTTTGTCAATAAAAAATTCAGCCAGCTGACCGGTTACAGTGCCAGCGCCATCATTGGCAAACATCCGGGTTCATTGGGGAGTGGCGCCTCGGATAATCAAGCTACCGAAAAACTGTGGAAGTCCATTCGCCTGCAGGTGCAGAGAGTTGGCGCCTGGCAAGGCGAAGTAACCAGTGCCCGGCGCAACGGAGAGCGCTTCTGGGAACAGCTAATCGTAACGCCCATCAAGGACGCAAAAGCAGACACCACCGGATTTCTCATTCTGGGTGAAGACATCAGTATACGTAAACGCTATGAGCGCCAACTACTGCGCCAAGCCAACTACGATATCCTGACCGGACTGCCAAATCGCATGCTGGCACTAGACCGCCTGAAGCTGGCGCTGGCACAAGCCCGGCGCGAAAACACCGAAGTTGGGGTGATGTTTCTTGACCTGGACAACTTCAAGCATATTAACGATACCCTTGGCCACGATGCCGGTGACACCCTGCTGGTCGAAGCCGCCAGGCGCATTTCCAGCTGCCTGCGCGGAACCAGCACAGTCGCACGCCTAGGCGGCGATGAATTTTTGGTGATTTTGCCGGGGCTACAAAACGCCGAGGCGTCGTCTCAAGTAGCCGAGCGCATACTCAAAACTTTTTCAATGCCTTACCAGTTAAACAGTCACGAGGTGTTCATCACCACCAGCATCGGTATTGCGGCGTTCCCAGCAGATTCTGACAACAGCGGCGAGCTGATGCAGCACGCCGATGCCGCTATGTACCAAGCCAAACATAAAGGCAAAAGCGACTACGTGCACTTTTCGCCAGAGATGAGCGAAATATCCCACGAGCGCCTCCAGCTTGAATCCCGCCTGCGGCGCGCTCTGCAACAAGAAGAATTCGAGTTATATTACCAACCCATTGTAAACACCTCTAACGGCAACCTGCTGGCGGCAGAGGCCTTACTGCGCTGGAACAACCCGGAAATGGGCCAAATCATGCCCGACCGTTTCATTCCGCTGGCCGAGGAGACCGGGCTTATAACGGCTATTGGTGAATGGGTCATTCAACAAGCCTGCCAAGCTGCCATGACTTGGAAAAACCAACTGGGCCGCGATGTTGGAATTTCGGTGAACGTTTCACCTCGCCAGTTCCGCGACCCAGGCTTTGTTACCTCAGTAATGGACGCATTGTCTACAACCGGCCTGGCTGCGGAGCTTCTGGAACTGGAAATTACCGAGCGCCTGATTCTGGACAACTCGATTGAGACCGCACAGATTTTACGGGCACTTGACGAACACGGCGTGCGCCTGTCGGTAGACGACTTTGGCACCGGCTATTCTGCCCTCAGTTACTTGAAAAGCTACCCTTTTTATACACTCAAGATTGATAAATCGTTTGTACAGGACATTCTCAAAGACCCGGATGACGCAGCTCTTGTCAGCGCAATTATCAATATGGCGCACAGTATGGGGCTCAGACTAATCGCAGAAGGCGTTGAAGAGGAAGGGCAGGTCCAATTTCTGAAACAGGCAGGTTGCGATGGCGCCCAAGGCTACCTTTACAGCCGACCAATACCCGCTGTTGAATTCAGTCAATGGCTCGATTCGTACACAGGCCGTTAAAGAATCTGAAAAACCGGAAATCCAGAATTATGCAAGACATATTGTTAGTGGTGAACTGTGGTAGTTCGTCGCTAAAGATTGCGATTTTTGACAAAGATAGACAAAAAATCGCTTCAATGCTGGCAGGACAACTGAACACGCCCAATGCCCGCTTTCGCATTGGAAAGCAGTGGGACGTCACCATGCTGCCTCCCAACACCACGCACAGGGAAGCTCTAGCCGTGCTGGTGAATATAGCGCAGAGAAAGGGCCTGATGCCGAAACAACCGGCGGCTATCGGGCACAGGGTTGTTCATGGTGGTGAGATATTTCGCGAGGCGGTGATTATCGACGACAAAGTGCTGGCCGCGATAGAGGCCTGTAATTCGCTCGCGCCACTGCACAACCCGGTTAACCTTGATGGCATAATGGCAACTCGCGAGCTGTTTCCGTTGGTGCCTCAGGTGGCAGTTTTTGACACTGCCTTCCACCAGACCCTGCCGGAACAGGCATTCCATTACGCACTGCCGCAGCACTACTACCGTGACTGGGGTGTACGCCGCTACGGCTTCCACGGCACCAGCCACGCTTACATGCTGCAACAGGCCGCTCTCCGCCTGGAACAACACACCGCTGAGACCTCCATTATTTCTGCGCATCTTGGCAATGGCTGCAGCGTTACCGCTATACGCGATGGCAAAAGCGTTGATACCAGCATGGGCCTGACACCCCTGGAGGGGCTGGTAATGGGCACCCGAAGTGGGGATGTCGATCCTGGGCTGTTTGATTACTTGCAGAGCAAAGGCGTGAGCGCCGAGCAGCTGCACAACGAACTCAATCACAGCAGCGGTCTTCTAGGGCTGTCGGGGCAGACCAACGATATGCGCACCCTGAGCGACCTGGCAGATCAGGGTGACCCGCCAGCGCAATTGGCCATCGATGTATTCTGCTTCCGCCTGGCCAAATATGTCGCGGCCATGATGGCATCGTTGGACCGGCTTGACGCCCTGGTGTTTACCGGTGGCATTGGCGAAAACAGCGCCCGTGTGCGCCAGCAGACCGTTAAACACTTGGTACTGTTTGGTTTCGCCATTGATGAACACAATAACGATGATAACGGCCTGAATCGCGATGGCCGAATTGACAGCAAGGAATCGCGCTTCCCAATACTGGTGATTGCAACCGACGAAGAACGTGTTATCGCTGGCGAAGCAGCACGTCTGGCAAAACTCACCTAATAGATTTTTACCACGCTAGCGGCGGAATTTGTAACTATGGCAAAAAGTCTTTTTATTGCACCAACTTCAACAGATTCCGGCCTGACGTCTGTGTGCCTGGGCCTGTTGCGGGCACTGGAGCGGGTGGGGGTCAGCGTTGGTTTTTATAAGCCGTTTTGCCAGGTCGTGCACCAGGCCGATGCCACTCACAACAATGGCAAAGATTCTTCTGTTGAGTTTGTGCGCATGCACAGCCATCTTCAGCCGCCGACGCCGATTACCCTGAAAGAAGCACAGCACGCACTCAATCACAACAAGTCTGACCTGTTGCTTGAGCGTGTGGTGGGTGAGTACCAGAAAGTGGCGTGCACGGTCGACGTGGTGATTATAGAGGGCCTGGAACCCGGCCAGAACGGCACCTACATTACCCGCCTGAACGCCGAAGTCGCGCGTAACCTGGGTTCGGAAATCATTCTGCTAACGTCACCCAAAGACTGTGACCCCGCCGAACTGGACGAACAACTAGGCTTTGCTGCGCGACTGTTTTCGGAGCAGAATGAGGCTGACGTTTTGGGCGTCATTCTTAACAAGATCGGCTCGCCAAAAGAACGCAACATTCCCGGTATGACGACCCTCACAACCACGCTGTCTGAGGATTACCGCAACAAATGCAAAGTATTTAATAGCGGGCAGTATCGGTTGTTGGCCGAAATCCCCTGGGAACCGAGCCTGCTAGCACCGCGGGTTTCAGACATTGCGCGCGAACTGAAGGTAAAAATACTCCACGAGGGCCAGATGCAGGTTCGCCGGGTGCACCGTGTTTCTGTTTGCGCCCGTACAATCCGTAATATGACCGAAATCCTTAAGCCCGGCACCCTTTTGGTGACTCCCGGAGACCGGGAAGACATCGTAGTGGCCGCCGCAGTAGCGGCCCTGAACGGCGTGCCCATGGCCGGCCTTCTGCTTACCGGCGGCATGATACCAGACCAGAGGGTGATCGAATTGTGTCGAAGGGCCATGGAAACGGGTATGCCGGTTCTTAGCACCATCACCAACACTTACGAAACTGCACACATGCTGGCTGGCCTGTCGAGATCTATCCCTATCGACGACCCGGAACGGATAGACACCGCGATGAACCTGATCGCACCGCGTATAGATACCGACTGGCTGCAGGAACACCTTAAGGTGCCGCGCCAGACTCGCATGTCGCCACCAGCATTTCGCCACCAGCTCTCTGAGCGCGCCCGTGCTGCCAACAAGCGCATTGTTTTACCAGAAGGCCACGAGCCGCGAACGGTACAAGCAGCCATCATCTGCCACCAGCGCAAGCTTGCGCGCTGCGCGCTGATCGGCGACGCCATCGAGATACACACAGTAGCAGCCTCTCTGGGCCTGGAATTGCCACCCGACCTTGAAATTATCGAACCATCTGCCGTACGCAAGCGCTACGTGGCGCCTATGGTGGAGTTGCGGAAACACAAAGGCATTTCAGCCGAATTGGCGGAAAGCATGCTCGAAGACAATGTCGTCTTGGGCACCATGATGGTCGCGCTGGACGAAGCCGACGGCCTGGTGTCCGGTGCCATCCACACCACCGCCAACACCGTGCGCCCTGCCCTGCAACTGATTAAGACCCACGACAACGCAAAAGTGGTGTCGTCGGTGTTTTTCATGCTGTTGCCGCAGCAAGTTGTGGTTTACGGAGACTGCGCCATAAATCCGGATCCCAACCCGGAGCAGCTGGCAGATATTGCCATCCAGAGTGCCCAATCGGCCGAAGCATTCGGCATCGAGCCACGCGTGGCGATGATCAGCTACAGCACTGGAGAGTCTGGCAGCGGCCGGGATGTGGATAAGGTACGTGAAGCTACCCGGCTAGCGCGCGAAAGGCGCCCGGACCTGCTGATTGATGGCCCTTTGCAATACGACGCCGCCGCCATTGAAAGCGTGGGCCTGAGCAAAGCCCCCAATAGCCAGGTAGCCGGCCGCGCAACTGTGTTTGTGTTTCCCGACTTGAATACCGGCAACACCACTTACAAAGCGGTGCAGCGAAGCGCTAACGTGGTCAGCATTGGGCCTATGCTCCAGGGCCTGCGTAAACCAGTGAACGACCTATCGCGGGGAGCACTGGTGGAGGACATCGTATTCACCATCGCCATCACAGCTGTTCAGGCCAAGCAAGTGGAAGACGCCAGAAAAGCCTGATCGCGTCTGGTCTTACGCTCTTGCATAGCCACCGCCCATAAAAAAACCGGCCCGTTATTATTCATTACGGGCCGGTTTTTGTTAGCCATTACGGCTTTTGTACCTATCAGCGCTTCAGGCTCTTCTGGCGCGCTTTTTTAGGCTTGCCCCCGCCCTTCTTTTCATCGTTGTCTTTTTTGACTTTTTGCCGCGGCGTCATCCGGTCCACTTTATGGGCAAACGGGTTTTCACTGGAGCGGAACTCGAAGCGGATCGGCGTGCCGGTTACCGCTAACACCTTGCGAAAGCTATTCTCCAGGTAACGTTTGTAAGCACCGGGCAAGGAGTCTGTCTGATTACCGTGCACCACAACCGTCGGCGGATTAGAGCCGCCCTGGTGAGCGTAACGCAGCTTGATACGACGGCCATGAACCATGGGCGGCTGGTGCTGGGCAATCGCATCTTCCAAAATCGTGGTCAGACGATTGGTTGGCCATTTTGCCATAGCCGACTCGTAGCAGGCGTTGACCGACTCGTACATCACACCCACGCCAGAACCGTGCAACGCCGAAATATAATGTTTGTCGGCGTAGTCCAGAAAATCCAGACGCCGGCGAATCTGTTCCTTTACTTTGTCACGGTCTTCGCCGTTCATGCCATCCCATTTATTGATAGCAATCACCAACGAACGGCCAGCACTCAGCACGAAGCCCATAAGATGCATGTCTTGGTCAACCAACCCCTCGCGGGCGTCAATCACCAAAATCACTACGTGGGCGTCGTCTATGGCCTGCAAGGTTTTAATGATCGAGAACTTCTCTACCACCTCTCGTACATTTTTGCGCCGCCGCACCCCGGCCGTATCAATCAGGGTGTATTCCTGGCCCAAACGCTCGTAGGGAATATAAATGCTGTCGCGGGTGGTACCAGGCAGGTCGTAAACAACGACGCGTTCTTCACCAAGCATGCGGTTTACAAGGGTCGATTTGCCCACGTTGGGGCGGCCAACAATGCCAATGCGAATGCCGGGATGATTATGCGCTGCGTCTATATCTGCATCTTCCTCCGGCGTCGGAAGCAAGATCTCCAACATAGATCGAACGCCGCGATTGTGGGATGCAGCAATGCGAAATTGGGATTGAAAACCCAGTGCATAAAAATCAGATGCTACCAGGTTTGGATCCTGGCCATCGGTTTTGTTAATCACCAGATGCGCGTGCTTGCCCGACCGGCGCAGCTGATCAGCAAGCACCTGATCACCGGGCATAACACCCGCGCGTCCGTCCACAATGAACAGAACAATGTCGGCTTCTTCAACCGCCTGCAAAGACTGCTTGGCCATCGCGGCGTCAAGTCCGAGCTCGTCGCCCATCAGGCCACCGGTATCGATGACAATAAAGCGTTGATTTTCGTAATTGCCTTCACCGTATTTACGGTCGCGGGTCAGTCCCGGAAAATCGGCGACCAGCGCATCCCGCGAACGGGTCATCTGGTTAAACAGTGTGGACTTGCCCACATTGGGGCGGCCCACCAGGGCAATTACTGGATTCATAGTGTTTCACTACTCAAAAAAAATGTCATTCGCTACTCACAAAAGAAGTCGACCCGGTTTGGAAGCCGGGCCGCGTGTCGCGTCAGTTTTTCGGTTGCAACCTGTAAACGGCGAGTTTGCCACCATTGCCGAAGATCAACAGATTACCATTACTCAGTCGCTGGGCCGGTACGCGGATACCGTCACCATCAAGTTTCATCTGCCCTACCAGCTCACCACTTTCCTGGGAAACCACGTGCAGGTAACCATCAAAGTCACCCACCACCAGATACTCATCGAAGGGCACCGGCTGGGTCAGCTGGCGCCAGGCCAGTTTATTCTGGGTCCAGAGGTCACGGCGATCGGACCCCCGCATAGCAACCAGGTCGCCGTTAGCAGACGCCAGAAAAATTTTGCCATTACTAACCATTGGCGAGTAAAGGCTGGAGGCTTTTTTGCTCCAGATGTCATTACCGGTGCGCAAATCAATTAGCGCCAGTTTGCCCTGATAGCCCACCGCAAGAATCGCGTTCTCCAGAACCAAAGGCTGGCTGGTAATGTCGACCAAGCGTTCAAGCTCGGTACGGCCCTGGGGAGCACCTACTTCGTACTGCCACAACGGCTGGCCAGATTCTGCAGACAGAGCTAATAGTTTTCCGTTGGCAAAGCCGCTTATTATAACATCGGCACCTACCAGCGGCGCTGCTGAGGCACGAACAGACAAAGCTGGCACAACACTGTCATATTGCCAACGTTTTTCACCGTCAGCGGCATTGAATGCCAGCACGCGGCCATCGGTGGTTTGCACAACCACCAGGCTGCCGTTGGACTGCGGCGCCGACAGAACTTCGGTCGGCAATGACGCGCGCCAAAGCTCGCTGCCGTCTTCCCGCGACAGCGCCAGCAAATCGGCATCACGGCTCACCAGATAAAGTTGATTGGCATCACCACCAACACCGGCAAAAATCCGGTCTTGCACCGAATTCTCCCAAATCAGTTTGCCAGTTTCTACATTTAGGGCAAGCAACTCTCCGTCAGCCGATGCAGCGTACACAACGTCGCCAGCGTTCAGCGGTGCCAGGTACAAAAACTCGCCGTCATGGCCGTCACCCACCGTAACGCTCCAAACCCGTTCAAATGACACCTGCTGATTCACATCAGGTAATTGTGCAGGCTGTTCAAACGTATCGTTGGCGCTACAACCAATCACAAGAGCGGCTGCCATAAGCATCACAACACAGGCACGCAGCTGCCGGAAACCTGCGTTTAACGTCACGCATCACCCCCGACACCCAGATCCGCCAGTTTGATTTGTAGCACGCCACTGCGATTTTCTTCGCCCTGTTCGCGGGCTGCCAGGTAGGCTTCACGCGCCCCTTCCTGATCGCCTTTCGCGAGCAAAATATCACCGCGCAATTCGGCAAATATGGCACCAAAAGCGTCGCTGTCTTTGGCGCCGTCAATGGTGGCCAGCGCAGCATCATAATCTTCCAGAGCCATTTGGGCTTGCGCCAGACGACTGCGCACAACCAGAGCCAAAGGCTGAGTCTCCGCAGCTTTTTCCAGTGCCCATTGCAAGGATTCAACTGCGCCTTCAGCGTCGCTGTTCTGCATGAGCTGAACACGGGCCATCATCAAATTGGCGTAAACCGCGTAAGCGCTGTCGGAATGGTCATCACGCAGAGTTTTAGCCACAAAAGCGACGGTGTCGGCGCTGGTTTCATCTTCGGTGCCAAAAGCGTTCATCAAAGTGACAAATTGGCTGGCAGCCTCGGTACGCTGCTGGGCCTGATTGTTTTGCCAAGCTTGCCAGCCGAACGCAATCGCCAGGGCCGCGCCAATACCAATGAGCAGCGAACTGCCGTTGTTTTTCCACCACTGCTTGATCGCTTCAACCTGTTCTTCATCTGTACGCAACTCGGCCATGATAACTCCTGTTGTAAATTAGAAACGGCGCCTTAAAAAGATTACTGCGACAGCGCCTGGGCTAGAGCCTCGGCAACCTGCTGCCGCGGGAGCTCTTGCTGGGGCTCGTCTGTACGTAAAGGTTTAAGGCCAACACTTTGATTCTGAAGCTCGTTATCACCCAGAATGAGTGCATAACGGGCACCGCTTCGATCGGCTTTTTTCATTTGGCTTTTAAAGCTGCCCGCACCGCAATGGCTAATAATGGTGTAGCCCGGTAGCTTGTTCCGCAGCTCTTCAGCAAGAAGCAGCGCTGGCGCAACCGCCTGATCGCCCATGGCGGTAACATACACATCGGCCTGATCATTGACCGACTCGGGTATCAAATTAAGGGTTTCCAACAGAAGAATAAGACGTTCCACGCCCATCGCAAAACCGACAGCGACTGTGGATTTTCCGCCCAGCTGTTCTACCAGCCCATCATAGCGGCCACCGGCGCAAATCGTGCCTTGGGCGCCCAGGCTGTCTGTGATCCACTCAAATACCGTTTTACCGTAGTAGTCCAGCCCGCGGACCAGCGCCGAGTTCACCGTGTACGCGATCCCGGCGGCATCCAATAATTGCTTCAAGCGTTCAAAATGATCGCGAGATTCGTCGTCAAGCCAGGCGTCCAGTTTTGGTGCCTGCTCCAGAATCTCGCGGGTAGCCACGCTTTTACTGTCCAAAATCCGCAAAGGGTTGCTTTCAAGCCGGCGCTGACTGTCTTCATCGAGCTCAGCTTTGAATTGCTGCAGGTAGGCAACCAGCGCCTCGCGATAGTTTCGGCGGGCTTCAGCGGTGCCAATCGAGTTGATTTCAAGACGCGCATGGTCAACCAGACCAAACGTTTTCCACAAACGCGCCGTCAGAATAAGGAGTTCTGCGTCTATGTCTGGCCCAGCCATGCCAAAACACTCAACACCCACTTGATGAAACTGGCGGTAACGCCCTTTTTGCGGGCGCTCGTAGCGAAACATCTGGCCGGTGTACCACATCCGCCGGGTTTGATTGAACAGCAGGCCGTGCTCTTCAGCCGCGCGCACACAGCCCGCAGTGCCTTCCGGGCGCAGAGTCAGGCTGTCGCCGTTACGGTCTTCAAAGGTGTACATTTCTTTTTCAACAATGTCGGTAACTTCACCGATAGAGCGCTTGAACAGGTCGGTCTGTTCCACAATCGGCATACGGATTTCTTGATACCCGTATTGCCCCAACACCTTGCGCACCGTTGCTTCAACATATTGCCAGACCGGAGTCTGTTCGGGCAGGATATCGTTCATCCCGCGAATTGCCTGAATCTTAGCCAAGTTAAACCCTTAAACGTCTCTGTGGTTTGAGCAGTGGCGCTGCGCCAATGAGCTGCTTACCTGTTGTGGCTGTCGTCATCGACAGGTGTTATCGATGGCTGTAACCGTATTCGTCGCCTGTCAGTCAGCTGAACGGATAATAATAGCGTTTTCTGCTTCCTGACGGCGGGCAATTTCTTTGCGAATCAGGCGCTCAAGATCGTCAGTCAGATTTGCGTTATCCAATTTCTGCTGAGGCTTACCATTCATATAAAACAGGTTTTTCGGGCTGCCACCGGTCAAACCAATATCGGCCTCTTTGGCTTCGCCCGGGCCGTTCACGATACAACCAATAATGGCCACATCCAAAGCCTGCTGCACGTCTTCCAAACGCCCTTCCAGATCATTCATGGTCTGGATAACATCGAAATTCTGCCGCGAACAACTGGGGCAGGCAATAAAGTTAATGCCGCGGGAGCGCAAGCGCAAACTTTTGAGTATGTCGTAGCCAACTTTGACTTCCTGCACCGGGTCTGCTGCTAGCGATACGCGGATCGTGTCGCCAATGCCATCCATCAGCAATAGACCAAGCCCGATAGACGACTTAACTGTGCCGGAACGGAAACCGCCGGCTTCAGTGATGCCTAAATGCAAAGGCTGGTCAATCTGCGTGGCAATTTTTCGATAGGCTTCTACCGTCATAAACACTTCGGACGCTTTAAGGCTGACCTTAAAATTCTGGAAATCGTGACGGTCAAGAATATCGACGTTACGCATGGCAGATTCCACCAGCGCATCTGCGGTGGGCTCGCCGTATTTACGCTGTAGGTCTTTACTTAACGAGCCTGCGTTAACGCCGATCCGAATTGGAATATTGCGGTCTCGGCAGGCACTGATGACCGCGCTAACGCGGTCTTCGCGACCAATGTTACCAGGGTTTATGCGCATGCAGTCAACGCCCAGTTCGGCCACCCGTAACGCGATCTTGTAATCGAAATGAATATCGGCAACCAGCGGAACACCCGCGCGGGCGCGAATACGGCCAAACGCTTCTGCAGCTTCCATTGACGGCACAGACACGCGAACAATATCGGCACCGGCGTCTTGAAGGGCCTGTATTTGCCCAAGCGTTGCTTCCACATCGCAGGTTTCGGTGTTGGTCATACTCTGGACGGCAATCGGCGCGTCGCCACCCACTGGCACATTGCCCACCATGATTTGGCGGGATTTACGTCTTTTAATCGGAGATTCGTGTTTCATTTGCGAGAACCAATCTGTGAAAACCAAAGGTATCGGCGTTTACGTTGAGCTATTAATTCAGAGCCAAAACAAACTCAGCACGATTACCAACGACGCCCTTACTGCCAAGATCGATCAGGGCGCCCTCAAAGCGCATGGCCCCTATCGCATTAGCGGCACCAATCACTAGGCGAATATCGGTTTCAGTACGCAAATCAATGCGGTCGCTCTGGCGTTTCAGCCCGCTGGCCAGACTTCTGCCGTTAGCATCTCGAATTTGGACCCAGCAGTCATCAATAAAATCAATTTCCAAGCGGCCCCGGTTGTCTGCAACTTGGGATGCCTGCTCCGCGTCTATCGTCTGACGATTTTTGTCGACCATGACGGCCGAATTTCCTTCTGTCAGCGCCGGCGAAGACCCCGAGTGATCGGCTAGGGCCTCGCCGTCAGAAAAATTTCCTGTTCCTGCTGCTAAAAGCGGTTCTAGCTCGCTTTCTGCCTTTGCAGGCGAAGCCGACGCATCGCCATCATTCGTTTCGTTTGGCAAAAAATTATCTGGCGTAGATTGTGTTGTTGAGTCATCGCCGGTGCTACTTAATCCACTCTCTAAAACATTCTCTTCTGCTGTATCACCGGTGAATGCCCCGGCTCCCGGCAAATTAGCCAACTGCGAAGGATTGTAAATAAACGAAAACACCAAAAGACCCAATACCGCCAGTGCGAGCAGCCACAATGCGGCTTTGGCTACACGGCGTTTTTTGCGCCGCCGGCGCTCTATATCAATCAGCGGATTTGCCGCTTTCGCCTGCGCCTGTTCCTGGCGCATGGGTTCCAGTTCTACGTTAAGGTCGGCAATCAGAGCGTTGCCATCCAAGCCTACTTGGCGCGCATATGCACGTATGTAGCCTTTCAGAAAAAGCTCTGTATCAATCAGCTCGTATTTGCCATTTTCGATGGCTTGGACAATGGCCGGGCGAAGATGCTGAGCTTCGGCCACTTCGACGACACTGAGCCCTTTTGCTTCGCGGGCCTTTTTTAACTGTGGGCCCACTGGCCGATTGCCAGGGGCAGCTTTATTCTCTTCATTGGCCATTAGACATCAGTACCTTGTATTGCCGGAGTTCTGCTGATTCGGGGAAATTATTCCGCAACAATAACGCCAAACTGGCCTCTTGGTCACGTTTGCCCAGCCGGCGGGCAATGCGGACTCCCACCAACAGGCTTTCAGATGAGTGCTGCAGGCGGTCATTGCGCTGCATTATAGTTAGCAGCCGGCTGTAATAGAAATCGGCCGTTTTCACGTCACCG
>JBALXR010000064.1:0-18441 GCA_036960525.1 Marinobacter sp. | reverse complement strand
GCGTTGTTGGAATTTGGATGAACGCTACGCCGCGCTGGTAGCTCGCCGCCGCAAACCCGGTCATATCACCTACTACGCCTCCGCCCAGAGCTACTAGGGTCGTCGTGCGATTGTGCCTGCGCTGCAGCAGAGCATCAAAAATCAGATTCAGGGTTTGCCAGTCTTTGTGTTTTTCGCCATCAGGCAAAATCACCGAATCTACCTGTTTGCCTGCAAAACAGGTTTTTGCCTGCTCCAGATAGAGCGGGGCCACGGTGTCGTTAGACACAATCATCACCTGGGAACCGCCAACAAAAGGCGTCAAATCATAGTGCCCCAACAGCTGTCGGCCGATCAGTATCGGATAGCTGCGCTCGCCTAGGTCTACTTCAAGTTCACGGAGTAATTCAGGCATGATGACGACCTTCCTTTCGAATCTGGCGAATGTGACGGGGTGTTTTCGGGTTCAGCAGATTGACCAGTTGGCGCACCACCAATCGCGGGCTCTTGCGGTCTGTATGCATGATGATGGTCGCCAACTCGGTGTAAATAGGATCACGGATCGCGAATAGATGGCGCAGCACCGCCTCCGGATCTGCTGTTTGCAACAGCGGACGATTTCGGTCTTTACGGGTGCGCTCTACCTGGTGCTCGACCGACGTGCGCAAGTAAACAATCACTGAGTTGCAACGCAGCAGTTCATGATTCACGTCGCGCATAACAGCGCCTCCACCGGTCGCCAGAATGATACCAGTTTCGTTAGACATCTCGCTCAGCATGGCTGTTTCGCGCTGGCGGAACCCGTCTTCGCCTTCTACATCGAAAATCCAGGGAATATTGGCACCGCAGCGCTCTTCAATAATTCGGTCGGTATCCAAAAAGCGGTAGCCCAGCTCACGCGCCAGCATACGGCCGATGGTACTTTTACCGGCCCCCATGGGACCAACCAGAATAACTCGCTTGGGCAACAACATAACGTCCGCTCAATAAGGTTCAAGCCGGTCAGAATAGCATAGGGGCCGTCATTCTATAAGAATGTCCGGTTCTGCCGTGGGTTTCATACCCATAAAAAAACCGCCGTTGTTAGGCGGCGGTTTTTTGCTGCAAATAACTTACCGAACCAAGTCGTTTTTGATGATTTTCGGAGTGATGAAAATCAGCAGTTCGCTACGCAGTTCGGTAGTCTGGGTGCGCTTGAACAACCTACCCAGGTAGGGAATATCGCCCAAGAACGGTGTCTTGGTGGTGGTTTCGGTGTTGGTCGATTCGAAAATACCGCCCAAAACGATGGTTTCACCGTTGGCAACCAGCACCTGAGTTGTCACCGAGTTGGTGTTTATGGCCGGACCGCTGGGGGTGTCTTCGCCACGGGAGTCCTGAGTCACCTCAAGGTCCATGATGATTTTGTCATCCGGTGTAATCTGCGGCGTTACCTCCAGTGACAACACCGCTTCTTTGAAGGAAGTGCTGGTGGCACCACTGCTGCTGGCTTCCTGATACGGAATTTCCTGACCCGATTTGATAGACGCCGTCTGGCGGTCTGCTGTAACAACTCTGGGTTGGGACACGATTTCCGCTTTGCCATCGCTTTCCAGCGCAGACAGCTCAAGGTCTACCAGGAAGTCGCCGCCGCTGAAACCAACAGCAAACGATGACGCACCATCACCCGATACGCCAAGATCCACCGCCAGGGCACCCGGAAAAGTAACCGAGGTTGAATTCGCAGCCCCGGCGCCCATTACACTGCCCACAGTCTCCAGAGAACCGCCTACAACCGTTGAGTTATTACCATTGTCGCCAAAAGAGGCCCCGCCCCAGCGAACGCCCAGACTCTCGGCCACGCTGGTTTGCGCCCGCACAATCCGGGCTTCAATAGAAACCTGACGCACGGGTACATCCCAAGTGGATACCAGGCGACGAATCTCGTCCAGCTTTTCAATGGTTTCGCGCACACTGATGGTGTTGGTTCGGGCGTCTGAGGAAATGAAACCGCGGCTGGAAATCAGCTCTTGGTCGGCCTGCACCAGCGCTACTACTTCAGCAGCTTTTGCGTAATTAACCTGAATGATGTCCAAGCGCACCGGGGCAAGCTCAGCGATCTGCTTGGTTGTTTCCAGTTCCAGCCGTTCACGCGCGGCGATTTCATCGGCGGGCGCTACCAGTAATACATTGCCAATCTGGCGCTTATCCAAGCCTTTGGTTTTCAAAATCAGATCCAGAGCCTGATCCCAGGGCACGTTCTGCAAACGCAGCGTGATACTGCCACCAACGGTATCGCTGGCCACCAGATTCAAACCGGTAAAGTCAGCAATCAGCTGAAGCACCGAGCGAACTTCAATGTCCTGAAAGTTTAGCGAGAGCTTGTCGCCGGAATATGGGAACTTCTCTTCACGGCGAGTTACCGCTTCTTCTTCGCTGAGCCGCTCAACGCTCACGGTAAATTCGTTGCCAGACTGGTACGCAATATAGTCGTAGTCGCCTTCCGGACGAATTTCAATAACCGCACTGCCACCCTCAATAAAGGTGTCAATTCGTTGTACCGGCGTGGCAAAGTCTGTCACGTCCAAACGGCGGCGCAGGCGCTCGGGCACAGTTAGATCCGGCATGGTCAGTCGAATTTTTCCGCCCAATTCGCTCAGGTCAACCTGAGTCGTCGCACTTGCCAGACGCACGACCACACGGCCTTCACCTTGTGCACCGCGACGAAAATCGACGTCTACTAACGCTGGCGCCGCGTCCGCTGATGAGGCAACAGGGCTGGCACCGCCAGACCCTGAAACGTCATTGGCTACATCTGCTGAATCGCCGCCAATAATCATCACCAACGCGTTGTCGTTGCGCCGCGTGGTGTACGGCACAAGCTCAATCAGATTGAAAATAAGACGGGTGCGGTCTTTGGTTTCAACCACAGTCATGCTTTGCGCATTCCCGCTACCCAACGGCAAGCTGCGAGCATTTAAGGCACTGGTAGTGTCTTTCAGGTCTACCGCAATACGGGCCGGGCGCTCAATGGTGTAACCCGTGGGTTCAGGCGGTGGGCCGTCAAACTGCAAAGTCACTTCCAGCCGCTCCCCAGGTAAAGAGGAAAATGACACATCTTGCAAAGTGGCAGCGCTAGCCAGGCTGGACAACAACCCAACGGTTACCGCGCAGACAATTATGTTGAGTTTTTTGAACATCACTAGCCTCGGCTTCAAGCATTTTTGTGCGTTGATGTTATTCATTATTGTGCCGCTCCATCGCTATCACCTTCATCCAGCGACAATTGGCGCGGGCGCTCTACCCATCCGCCACGGCCGTCGGGCACGATTTCCAACAGTTCGACGCGGGTTTCGCCTACACCCACAATTCGACCGTAGTTTTTACCGATAAAATTGCCGCTGTTGATGCGGTGAATGCCGCCACTGCTGTCTTTTAACAATGCAAACAACGTGCCTGCACTGTTGCGCAGGGTGCCCACCATACCCAGTTCTGTCAGATCAAAGTTCTCCAGCACTTCCCGCGGCCGGTCCAGATCTGGTTTTATGTCACTCATCGCTTGCCGTTCCTGCTCGCTGATCATCGTCAGCTGCACGTCGATGGGTGGCTCAAACGGCGAGCGCTGATCTGATGCCGAATAGCTAAACGCCTCGTATGCCTTGAACTCCGGTAATGGCTCGACAAAACCTCGGGGTTTTGCGCGAGTTTCTTCCATAAACACGTCGAGATCGGAAAAGCCGCTGCTCTGGGAGCAGGCTGTCAGCGACAATACCAGGCACAAGCCCAGACAGGCTTTTCCGGCATGGTTTACCGTCATGCTCATTCTCCAGCCCGGTAGCGATAGGTACGGGCAACAACCTGCATGTCCAGCTGATCGCTGTCCGCTCCGATGGGTTTAATGGTCAAATCATGCAAAGTCACGATTCGCGGCAAGCTCGCCACGCTGCTAACAAATGTAGCCAGTTCATGGTAAGAACCCGACACCCGGATATTAATAGGCAGCTCGGAATAGAAATCCCGTTTCTGCTCCGGCTGCAATTTCACTTCCTGAAGAGCCAAACCGCTACCCAGTGCGGTATTGGTAATGTCTTCCAAAAGGCCTGGCACTTCGGTTTCACTTGGCAACTGACGCACCAACGCACCAAAGGTTTCTTCCATTTCTACCATCTGCGCTTTGAACACGCTGAGATTGGCCACCTGATAAGCCTTACTCTCATAATTCTTGCGCAATTCCAGCTCTGTACTTTCTACCCGGTCGAGTTGCGCAAACTGATCTTTTATAAAGAACCAGTAGCCGCCACCCATAATCAGACCAAACACCAGCAATAGCACAATGACTTTGACCGGTACCGGCCAAATACCGGCGTTGTTCATGTCCAGATCATTGATATCGAATTCGTTCAAACCTTTCAGCGAGTCCGCGAGGCTCATTGTTTCTCCTCCCCTTCAATGCCAGGGCTTTGCTGACTGACGGACAAATTGAACTGACTGTAACCTGCACGGCGGGCATCAGCAGTTGACACGTTGGACAGGTTGGGGTTTGTAAACCAGTCGGAGTCTTCAAACTGCCGCATCAGCGATGAAATCCGGCTATTAGACTCTGCCATACCCACCAAGTCCAAGCGGTCACCGACCTTCTTCAAGTCACTGAAATAGAGACCATCGGGCACGGTACGCACCAGCTCGTCGAATACCCTCACGATAACCGGGCGCTTGCCCTGCAAGTCCTGAATGACTTTCATTCGCGCCAACAGCTCGTTGCGCTTACGCTTTAGACTTTCAATTTCTTTGATCTGCTCATCAAGCTTACTGGTCGCTGTTTGGATGTAAGCATTGCGGGACTGCTGATAGGCAATGCGGCTGTCAACGTTGTTTTTCCACAAAAACGCCAAGCCACTTGCAACAATGGCAGCGCTCAGCAGCATCACCACAAACTGCTTCTTTTTTTCTGCGCGCAGCTCTTCACGCCAGGGCCGAAGATTGATTCTTGCCATTAGTCGAAGCTCCTCATTGCCAGACCACACGCGATCATCAACGAGGGGGCATCGTTACTCAACGCCGACGCATTAACCCGTGGGCTAACAGCCATGTCCGCGAACGGATTGGCTAACAGCGTGGGTGTGCCCGTTTTTTCCTCTACCATGTCAACAAGCCCGGGTATTGCCGAGGTGCCGCCCGCCAAAACCACATAATCCACCGAGTTGTACTGGCTGGCACCAAAAAAGAACTGCATCGCCCGAGCGACCTGCTGCACCACGGCCTCACGGAACGGGTTCAGCACTTCGGCTTCGTAATCGTCGGGCAAACCACCCTGTTTTTTGGCCAGGCCAGCTTCCTCTAGCGACAGACCATAGCGGCGCTGAATTTCTTCAGTTAACTGTTTACCGCCAAAAACCTGTTCGCGGGTATACACAGTTTTGCCTTCGGCAATCACGCTGAGCGTAGCCATGGTGGCACCCACATCCATGATCGCCACGACCAGATCATCTCCGTGGGAGTTCAATTGTGATTCAATCAGTTGATAGGCGCGCTCGAGGGCGTAGGCCTCTACATCGACCACCTTGGTGGTCAAGCCGGCAATATCAAGTGCGTCCTGGCGCACATCAACGTTTTCTTTGCGGCAGGCAGCAATGAGCACATCAACCTTATCCGGGTTGGCCTCAGAGGGGCCCTGTACCTCGAAATCAATCGCGACCTCATCCAGCGGATAAGGAATGTATTGATCTGCCTCCAGGGCAATCTGGTCTTCCATTTCGAATTCATTGATGTCGCCATCCATCTGGATCACCTTGGTGATAACCGCGGAGCCGGATATGGCAACGGCCACTTGCTTAACACCAGAGCGGGATTTGGACACCACACGCTTAATAACGCCACCTACAGCTTCAACATCCGTGATGTTTTTTTCCACCACAGCATTTGCAGGTAAAGGCTCGACGGCGTAACTTTCAACCCGAAAGCGGTCGCCCTGTTTTGACAATTCTAAAAGCTTGACCGAGCTTGAACTTATGTCCAAGCCCAGAACAGCACTGGATTTCTTCCCGAAAGATCCAAACACGCGCTCACCCTATAACTGGTTAATTGCAGCCGGCTATGTAATTTGTATGTTTTTTATTTAAGAGAATTTCTTCTGTTTTCCGATTACAATCCCTATTCTTCTTAACGCAGGGCTTTTGTATCAGCGAAGTAGTCTCCCTTCCTAATGCAATGGTTCAAATCATAGACCTATATCCAACTGTTGTCAGAAAAAAATGTCCTATTTGATGCGTACATCTCGCCTTTTCATCTGGCTTTTTCTAACCGGACTGAGTATCACCCTTGTTCTTGGTTCCGGCTTCTATTTGTATCTTCGGCCTGGCCTTCCCGCCGCGGAGCAGTTATTTGATATAAAACTGCAAACACCGCTGCGGATATTCAGTCAAGACGGCAAATTAATAGCAGAATTTGGTGAAAAGAGAAGGACGCCCGTCACAATCGAGCAAGTTCCCGAACGCCAACTGCAAGCATTTCTCGCTGCAGAGGACTCCCGTTTTTATGAGCACTTCGGCGTAGACATAAAAGGTTTGGCACGGGCCGCACTGGAACTGGCCTCTACCGGCCATATACAGTCCGGAGGCAGCACCATCACCATGCAGGTGGCAAAAAACTACTTTTTGTCGCGGGATCGCACATTCATTCGTAAGTTCAACGAAATTTTGCTGGCCCTGCAAATTGAACGTGAACTGGACAAAAACACGATACTGGAGCTGTACCTCAACAAGATCTATTTAGGCAACCGCGCCTACGGTATTGCGGCCGCCAGCCAGGTTTACTACAACAAGCCAGTAAGCGAATTAACCCTGGCCCAGATGGCCATGCTCGCCGGCCTGCCAAAAGCGCCGTCAGCGTTTAATCCCCTGGCAAACCCAAGCCGCGCTCTAGCACGGCGAAACTGGATATTGGGGCGCATGAAAGAGCTTGAGATGATTTCTCAGGACGATTACGAACAAGCCGTTAACGCCGAACTAACAGCCACTTATAACGCCACCGAAACCGAAGTGGACGCTGATTACGTTGCCGAAATGGCTCGCTCTGAAATGGTTCGGCGCTTTGGCGATAACGCCTACACCGATGGCTATTCGGTGACCCTGACCGTTGACAGCATAAAACAGCAGACCGCCACCGACGCCCTTCGCCAAGGGCTGGAAGCCTATGATCGCCGCCACGGGTTTCGCGGTGCGGTTGGGACCATTGACACTCAATCTTTGGACGCCAACGAGCTCGCCACGGCCTTGCGCCCTTACCCGAGAACCGGGCCGCTGATTCCTGCCGTGGTACTGAAAACCGACGATAATAACGGTACGGCAGCGCTGCACGCCCGCTTTCTTGGCCCCGTGACCATGACGCTAGACACCATGAAGTGGGCTCAGCGTTACCGCACCGAAAACCTGACCGGCCCGGCGCCAAAAAAACCGTCAGACGTACTCAGCCCTGGCGATGTGGTTTATGTGAAAGCACTGAATAACGCCGCACCCCAACCCACCGACGAAGGCCAGGAGCAACCGGTCACCAGCATCGTGCAAAACGTAGCGCTTTATCAGGTACCGCGAGTAGAAGGTGCCTTGATCGCCTTAACCGCAGAAACCGGCGCCATCGAAGCGCTAAGCGGTGGCTATAGCTTCGGGCAAAGTAAATACAACCGAGCCATCCAGGCCAAGCGTCAGCCCGGCTCCACGTTCAAACCATTTCTTTACCTGAACGCTCTGGAATCCGGGTTTACCCCGGCAACGCTGATTAACGACTCGCCCATCGTTCTGGAAGAGAACGGCCAAGAAATCGCCTGGCGCCCGCAAAATTCATCTGGCCAGTTCTACGGCCCCACACGCCTACGCGAGGCGCTCTACCGTTCACGCAATCTGGTGTCTGTCCGTTTGCTGCGCGACTTGGGCATTCAGCCAATGCTGGATTACCTCGAAAAGTTAAAAGTGCCCACTACTGACATGCCCGCTAATTTATCGCTGGCACTGGGCAGCGGCTTGTTATCGCCGATGGAGTTAGCAAGAGGCATGGCTGTTATTGCCAACGGTGGCTATGACGTGCAGCCTTTCCTGATCCGCCGAATTGAAGACGCTCGCGGTACCGCGGTCTACAAGGCACCTGAGGTAATTCTTTGCGACAGCGACAGCAATTGCGGTAACGCCGCTGAAATTGAAGAAATTGACTTGCAAGACACAGACAACAGCGGTGACACCAACGACGATTTCATTGTGACCGAACTGAGCGCCGAGCCTCTGGATAGCGTTGTGCAAGCGCCGGCCCGACTGATGCCAAGATTGGCCGACGAGCGTTCGGTGTACATTTTGCACTCCATGATGCGCGACGTAATTAAACTAGGCACCGGTCGCCGTGCCAGCGCTCTGAACCGGGACGATCTTGCTGGAAAAACAGGTACCACCAACGATCAAATAGACACCTGGTTTGCCGGTTTCAACTATCAGCAGGCGGTTATTTCCTGGGTCGGCTTTGACCAGCCAGCACCCTTGGGCCGAAACGAATTCGGCGCTAGCACCGCCCTGCCCATCTGGATCGACTATATGAAAGTTGCTCTGGACCAGACGCCCTCTGCGAATATGCCGCGCCCCAATGGCATTGTAAATGTGCGCATTAATGCAGATACCGGCAAGCGCTCCCGCCCCGGCGAAGGGGGCGTATTCGAGCTGTTTCGTGAAGAAGACGAACCCGAGGTCATTAGCGCGGAAGAACGCGGCGGATTGGGGACGGGCGACACCGACGACATTTCGCGGCAGCTGTTTTAGGCAACGGGTCGCGGTGTGCCTAATTGCCGTTATTTTGAATAGCGAACCGAGCGCCCACAAAAAAACCGGCGGAGCCTGATTAAATGGGCACCGCCGGTTTTTTATTTGCTTAAGGCCGGGTCGATTAAATAATATCGTCCATGGATTTAAGCGGGTAATGCGCCGGGTAAGGGTTACGAGCTACACCGCTGTCAACCGCTGCACGGGCAACGGCCGCCGAAACCACTTCCAGCAATCGCACGTCCATCGGCTTCGGAATGATGTAATTCCTGCCGAATTCAAAGCTGTCAGCGCCGTAAGCTTCACAGATTTCCTGCGGCACAGGCTCTTTGGCCAGTTCGCGGATAGCGTTTACCGCAGCAATTTTCATCTCTTCGTTAATGACTGTGGCACGAACATCCAAAGCGCCACGAAAAATGAAGGGGAAGCCCAGCACGTTGTTCACTTGGTTAGGATAATCAGAGCGGCCAGTAGCAATGATCAGATCATCACGCACTGCATTAGCAATCGCCGGGTCAATTTCCGGATCCGGATTTGAACAGGCGAACACAACCGGGTTAGGTGCCATTTTCTTTAGCTGTTCACCGCTCAGCAAATCCGGGCCAGACAAACCCACAAACACATCGGCGCCGTCAATGGCGTCGTCCATAGTGCGCTTGTCGGTGTCGTTAGCGAACATCGCCTTGTACTGGTTCAGATCGTCACGGCCAGAGTGGATCACACCCTTTCGGTCCAGCATAAAGATATTCTCGGAACGCACACCACAACTGATCAGCAGCTTCATGCAGGCAATGGCGGCAGCGCCGGCACCCAGGCACACAATGGTAGCTTCTTCGATTTTCTTGCCCTGCAGCTCCAGCGCGTTAAGCATGCCGGCGGCAGTTACAATAGCAGTACCATGCTGATCGTCGTGGAACACAGGTATGCTGCATTTTTCAATCAACGCCCGCTCGATTTCAAAACACTCGGGCGCCTTGATATCTTCAAGATTTATGCCACCAAAGGTATCGGCAATGCGCTCAACAGTTTCAATAAAAGCCTGAGGGCTTTCAGAATTGACTTCAATGTCAAATACATCGATACCGGCAAAGCGCTTGAAAAGAACGCCTTTACCTTCCATTACCGGCTTGCTGGCCAGTGGGCCAAGATTACCCAGGCCTAAAATCGCGGAGCCGTCCGTAATTACCGCCACCAGATTGCCTTTCATGGTGTATTTATAGGCGTTTTCGGGGTCACGGGCGATTTCGCGAACCGGCTCAGCAACCCCGGGACTGTAGGCCAGTGCAAGATCGCGGGCTGTTTTTGTGGGCTTGCTGATTTCTACACTCAGTTTACCAGGCCGCGGCTTGGCGTGATATTCAAGGGCTGCTTCTTTCAGATCTTGAGACATTGCCACTATTCCGTTTGTCACGTTTAAGGATGTAAAGCCGCCGTACCGAATCACAGATGTACGTATGGCGGGAGCAACATTATGGCCCGCGCCGCTTAAAACGACAAGGGCAATCCCATTGCCCGGCAAAGCGTCAATACGTCTTGTTGCGTATGCCCGGCCGAAAAAGTCCGCTCCGCCGTTTTTTAGGACAAAAAAAAGCGCCCGAGGGCGCCTTTTTGCAATTCGCTGGCATTAATCTTCTTTCTTGCCAACAATACGACCACCAAAACGCTTCTGGAAACGGTCAATACGGCCGCCGGTATCCATAACTTTCTGCTTGCCGGTATAGAACGGGTGGCACTGTGAACACACGTCTAACTGCAGATCTTTACCAACGGTAGAACGAGTATGGATCACATTTCCACAAGAACAGGTAGCGGTGATGTTGTCGTACTTAGGGTGGATACCTTCTTTCATGGCGAACCTCGTCAGGTTATGCCGCCACCTGGTCACGATTACGGCTGTTCCGAAGAATGTTCCGTAGAGTGTTCCGTATGCCAGGCACCGCATATTTGAATCAATGAGAGAGACGGGGCACAATCGACCCTGTCCAACAGAGCGCGAATATTACTTGCAAACTGCCACCCAGGCAAGCGCCACACTCCTGAATTCCCATGCCCACCGGCGCAGGCCGCCGAAACTGGCGTTTGCACAAGGATACGAACATACCGTGACACCAATAGCCACTGCAGCGCCTGCCAGAAATATCCTCAGCCAGAAGCGCAAAAACCCGTGACCAGAGTTGTACGCATCGCCATGAACCGCCCGCTGCGGCGGCTATTTGACTACACCCTTGGCGCCGGCCTCAGCCTTCAACCCGGCCAGCGGGTTCAGGTTCCCTTTGGCCGCCAGCAGATAACCGGACTGGTCACTGCGGTTGGCGTTACCCCGCCCCCCGGGGTAACGCTAAAGCCTGTTCGAAGTGCTATGGAAGACTGGCCTGCGCTGCCAAAAGAAACACTGCGACTACTAAGCTGGGCCAGCGACTATTACCAACACCCGCTTGGTGAATGCCTGTTTACGGCCTTACCGCCAGCGCTCAGGCGCGGCCGGCCAGCATTGCGCAAAACCGAAGCTTGGTGGCGAGCCCGCGGCAGCGGTGCGGAACTGCCACCCCAGGCCCACCGTCAAAAAGCTTTGTTAGCCTGGCTTTTGCAGTATCCCCGGGGCGCTGCGACAAGCGCCATCTTAAGCGCCGGTTTTAATCGCAGCCAGTTGAAGACCCTGGAACAGAAGCAGTTAATTGAAGCCGTCGAACCCGTGCTGGCGACAACACCCGCAGCGAGCTTTGCGGCACCCACCCTATCACCGGCACAAACAGATACCGCAGCACAGCTTCCAGACCCGACCCACGGCTTTGGCGCCTGCCTTTTATACGGCATCACTGGCAGCGGAAAAACAGAAATCTACCTGCACTATTTAAAGCAACATTTGAGTGAACAGGACCAGGCCCTGGTGCTGGTGCCAGAAATAAACCTGACACCGCAAACCGTGGCCCGCTTCAAGCGCTATTTTGGCCAGCGAATTGTGGTGTGGCATTCGGCACTGAACGACAGCGAACGCCTGGACACTTGGCTAAAAATACGCCACGGCGAACCTGTCATACTCATTGGTACCCGTTCGGCGGTGTTATTGCCTTTTACCGGTCTGCGCACGCTGATTGTAGACGAAGAGCACGATAGCTCATATAAACAAGGTGATGGCTTTCGCTATTCAGCGCGCGACCTTGCGGTATACCGCGCCCACCTGAATAGATGCCCGGTGATACTCGGCTCGGCCACGCCCTCGCTGGAATCGTGGCACAATGCGCAGCTTGGAAAATACACCTTGGCCACACTGGAGGAGCGAGCCGGCAACGCCAGACCACCGCAAATAAAATTGCTGGACATTCGCAGCAGGCCTTTAGAAGGCGGCCTGTCGCGCCCCGCCCTTAACGCAATCAAGCAGGTTCTGGACAACGGCGAACAGGTGCTGGTGTATGTGAACCGCCGCGGCTTCGCGCCGGTCATGATGTGCTTTGACTGCGGCCACATGGTGGAATGCCCGCGCTGCGACACCCGCCTGACCTACCACCGCCGCGACAATGCCATGCGCTGTCACCACTGCGACTTTCAGACCGCCGCAACAACCCATTGCCCGAAGTGCCAAAGTGAGGCGTTCAAACCCGTCGGCCAGGGCACAGAACGCAGCGAAGACATACTGGCCACCGCCTTCCCTGACACCCCGGTGGTGCGGGTTGACCGCGACAGCACCCAGCGCAAAGGCAGCATTCAAGCCATTCTGAAAACCGTAAATACCGGCGAGCCTTGCATTCTGGTGGGCACTCAAATGTTGGCCAAAGGCCACGATTTTGCCAACGTAACGCTGGTGGTGGTTATAAATGCCGATGGCGGCCTGTTCAGCGTAGACTTCCGCGCTCCTGAACAGCTCCTACAAACCCTGCTGCAAGTCAGCGGCCGAGCGGGTCGCGGCGACAAGCCCGGCACCGTGCTGGTGCAGACCTGCCATAGCGACCACCCACTGTTAAGAACACTTTGCACGGGCCACTACGGGGATATGGCCGAACAGCTTTTAGCCGAGCGCGAAGGCGGCCAACTGCCGCCTTATCGCGCCATGGCCATCTTCCGCGCCGAAGCCGACACCATGGAAAAAAGCTTACAGATACTGGACACCATAAAACCCATGGCAGAGGGGTCAGATCTGGAAATCTGGGGCCCACTGCCAGCGCTGATTGCCCGCCGAGCCGACCGCTTCCGCGCCCAGTTGGTCATAAACGCGGATAACCGCAAACGCCTGAGTAAAACGCTCGCCGGCATCTGCCAGCATCTGGACCAACAAAAACTGCCCTCCGGCAGCCGCTGGATGATCGACGTAGATCCACAGGAAACAGGCTAGTGCCTTTTATTACCCCCTATCACCCCGCCTGGCTTTTGCTTACAAAACCAGTTTCCGCGATAATACCGCGCATCTACTCTGGTGGGCGCCCCGCCCCTTTTCCATTTCCGTTCAGCCGAGTTATCCAACAGCATGAAAGAGACCGTTTCCGACCTGCTACTGTCTGCCCTGGCGGCGCTGAAATCTGATGGCATTTTGCCGGAAGATCAAAGCTTTACACCACAGATTGGCAACACCAAAGACAAATCCCACGGCGATTACGCGTGCAACATTGCGCTGGTGGCAGCCAAGTCTGCGGGCTGTGCGCCGCGCAAACTGGCGGAGGCGCTGGTAGCCAACCTGCCGGCCAGCGCAGCGGTCGACAAAGTAGAGATTGCCGGACCCGGCTTTATTAACTTCTTCATGAGCACGGCCAGCGCTTTTGGTGTGGTGAATACCGCACTGGAACAGGCTGAAAAATTTGGCCGCAACAACAACGGAAAGGGTGAAAAAGTACAGGTAGAATTTGTTTCCGCAAACCCAACCGGCCCGTTGCACGTGGGCCACGGCCGTGGCGCTGCAATAGGTGACTGCCTTTGTCGACTGCTGGATGCCAACGGCTACCAGGTTACCCGCGAATTTTATTACAACGACGCGGGCGCCCAGATCAACAACCTGGGGTTATCCGTTCAAGCCCGGGTAAAAGGCCTGACACCAGACCACGAAAGCTGGCCTGAAAATGGTTACCGCGGCGACTATATTGCCGACGTGGCCAAGGCTTACATGGCCGGAAAGACGATTATAGCGGACGACCGCTCGGTGACCGGCCAGGCAGAGCCGGACAACCTTGAGGGCATCACGGATTTTGCCGTGGCTTATCTGCGCCGCGAGCAAGACCTCGATCTTAAAGCCTTTGGCGTCGAGTTCGACGTATATTTCCTGGAATCCTCGCTGTACAACGACGGCAAGGTTGAGGCCACCGTCAAGCGCCTGCAAGAAAACGGCTACACCTATGAAGACGGCGGCGCCCTGTGGCTGAAGACCACCGATTTTGGCGACGATAAAGACCGGGTTATGCGCAAAACCGACGGCGGCTACACCTACTTTCTGCCAGATGTTGCCTATCATCTGGACAAGTGGCAGCGCGGTTTTAGCACGGTTATTAACGAACAGGGTGCCGACCACCATTCAACCGTGACCCGCGTTCGCGCCGGTTTGCAGGCGCTGAATGTCGGCATTCCAGAAGGTTGGCCAGATTATGTACTGCACCAGATGGTGATGGTAACCCGCGGCGGTGAAGAAGTGAAAATTTCCAAACGCGCAGGGAGCTATGTGACTCTTAGCGACCTGATTGACGAAGTAGGCCGCGACGCCACACGCTTCTTCCTTGCCGCACGGCGAGTGGACTCCCAGCTTACCTTTGACATTGATCTTGCGCGCTCGCAAACCAACGAAAATCCGGTGTATTACATCCAGTACGCTCACGCACGCATCTGCAGTGTGCTACGCAAGCTGTCAGAAGAAGGCGTGCAGCGGGGCCATCACGAATGCGTAGGCGATCTGACCTTGCTGGCGCTGGATGAAGAAAAAGAACTCGCTAACCAGCTGGCAAAATACCCGGAGCTGGTCGCCAGCGCTGCAGCCCAGCGCGAGCCCCACACCCTGAGTCAATACCTGCGGGAATTGGCCGGCCTGTTCCACAGCTATTACAACGCCCACAAAGTGCTAATTGAAGACACCGCCTTGCGCGATGCCCGCATCAGTTTGTACCTGGCCGTACGCCAGGTGATCGAAAATGGCCTGGGCCTGCTGGGCGTCAGTGCTCCGGAAGAGATGTAACCCAAAAATGCCGCGAGACTACGCCCGCAAATCATCACCCAACCGAGCCACATCGGCTCACCCTAAGCCGGGCAAACCCGCCCGGCCGGCGGCCCGCACCCGTGCGCCAAAAGCCTCGGCTCCGGCACGAGCTCAACACGGTAGCCTGTCAATGAAGTCGGTATTGGCTTTGGCGGCTGTAGGCGGTTTTATCGGATTTATTGTGTACTTGAACAGCATGCCAGGTAGCGGCGCTCCCTCCAAAAACGCCACACCCACAGTTCAGCAGGCACCGGTCAAAACGCCGGCGCTGGTAAAACCAGAAATCGCCAAACCCCAATTCCGCTTTTACGAAATGCTGCCGGAAACCGAGGTAATGCCGTCCACTGTGGACGAATACACGCCAGGCCCGGGCCGCCCGCAAGTGGATTACCTGCTGCAGTCCGGTTCGTTCCGCAAGGCCGAAGACGCCGAACGCCAGCGCGCCGAAATCGCTTTCCAGGGTTTACGCGCAGCGGTACAAAAAATTGATCTTGAGGAAGGCAATGTTTGGTATCGGGTGAATGTAGGCCCGTTCACATCCCGCAGCCAAATGAACGCTGCTGTCGACAAGCTGGTGTCCATCAGCATTCAGCCGCTGGTGCGGAAAATTCCCAAAAAGGGCTAGTCTCTTTTGCTCCTGATGCGTAAATCTAGCACTGAGCGCTCAACGCTCTGCCTTGAAAATCGCGGCGCTGCCTCCATAACTGCGTTTACACATTCGATCAGGCAACTGGAGCCCACATGACTACCATACTTTCCGTACGCCGCGACGACGAAGTCACCATGGGCGGTGACGGCCAAGTATCCCTTGGCAACACCGTCATGAAGGGTAATGCTCGCAAAGTTCGCCGCTTGTACAACGGCCAGGTTTTAGCTGGTTTTGCCGGGGGTACCGCCGATGCGTTCACCCTGTTCGAGCGCTTCGAGGCGCAGCTGGAAAAATATCAAGGCAACCTAACCCGCGCCGCGGTGGAGCTTGCCAAAGACTGGCGATCAGACCGGGCGTTACGAAAACTCGAGGCCCTGCTGGCAGTGGCTGATAAAACCGTCTCGCTCATCATTACCGGCAACGGCGATGTTATAGAGCCGGAGATGGGCCTGATTGCCATTGGTTCCGGCGGCCCTTTCGCCCAAGCATCCGCCCGTGCACTGCTAGAGAACACCAACATGAGTGCCCGGGAAATTACCGAAAAAGGCCTAACCATAGCGGCTGACATCTGCATTTACACCAACCAGAATCGCACCATTGAAGTGCTTTCTGCCAACGATTAAGCCGGAGCGATCATGTCTGCACTGACTCCCAGAGAAATCGTCCTCGAACTGGACAAACACATTGTTGGCCAACAGGAAGCCAAGCGTGCGGTCGCCATTGCCTTGCGCAATCGCTGGCGCCGGATGCAGCTTAGCGACGAACTGCGTGAAGAAATCAGCCCCAAGAACATTCTGATGATTGGCCCCACCGGTGTCGGTAAAACCGAAATTGCCCGGCGCCTGGCCAAACTGGCCGATGCACCCTTTTTGAAAGTAGAAGCCACCAAGTTTACCGAGGTGGGTTACGTGGGTCGCGATGTTGATTCCATCATTCGCGACCTAGCGGATATGGCCGTGAAAATGCTGCGTGAGCAGGAACTGAAACGCCACGAAAACAGCGCTCTGGACGCCGCAGAAGAGCGCATTCTGGATGCGCTTCTGCCGCCAGCGCGGGATTTCAAAGAAGACAGCAAGCCGAAGGAAGAGTCGGCTACCCGCCAGATGTTCCGTAAAAAACTGCGGGAAGGCGAGCTAGACGACAAGGAAATCGAGATTGATCTGCGCAGCAGCAGTGCCGGCGTTGAAATCATGGCGCCGCCGGGCATGGAAGAAATGACCAACCAGCTGCAAAGCATGTTTGCCAACATGTCCCAAGACAAGCGTAAAACCCGCAAGATGCGGGTGGCCGATGCTCTGCGTCGGGTGAAAGACGAAGAAGCCGCCAAGCTGGTAAACGAGGAAGAAATCAAACAGAAAGCGGTACAGGCAGTTGAGCAAAACGGCATCGTGTTTCTGGACGAAATCGACAAAGTGGCCAAGCGTTCTGAAAACACCTCCTCGGATGTATCCCGCGAGGGCGTTCAGCGCGACCTTCTGCCGCTGATTGAGGGCAGCACGGTCACCACAAAGTACGGCGCTATTCGCACCGATCACATCCTTTTTATTGCCTCTGGCGCCTTTCACCTGACCAAACCGTCAGACCTGATTCCAGAGCTGCAGGGCCGCCTGCCGATTCGCGTAGAACTGCACGCGCTAACGCCAAACGATTTCAAGCGCATTCTGACAGAGCCAGACGCCTCGCTGGTGCAGCAGTATGAAGCATTGATGGGCGCCGAAGGCCTGAAGCTCAGCTTTACCGACGACGCCATTACCCGTTTGGCAGAAGTGGCTTGGAAAGTGAACGAGAACACCGAGAATATCGGCGCGCGGCGTTTACACACCATGTTAGAAAGACTGCTGGAAAGCCTGTCATTCGACGCCGGCGACAAGGTAACGGAAAAATTCGAAATCACTGCCGAGTACGTCGAGGAGAAACTGGGCAAATTGGCAGAAGATGAAGATTTAAGCCGCTACATTCTGTAATGAGCCGATAGCGAAAGTCGCGACCAGGGCAAGCAATGCCTTCTGGTCGCGCGCTATTAAGACCGGGCCTTTTCTGTTTGCCCGTTAACGCTTTGCAAGCCGGCCGCCAGCCGGCTTTTTTGTGTCTGCAATTTTGCCTTTAACGTGGCCTGTGGTAACTCGCCAAACAGACTGGTGCTGACCGTGCGATCTGTGTCATTCAGATAGTCGTGGCGAAGGGCAATACCGTATCTCGCTAATTTGGGTTCCAGCTCTGCAGCACGAAGGCGCAAATCACGCCGAGTAGCTTGGTAGGCGTGCTCACACAGCAGGCGCCGGGACTCGAAGCTGAACACATTGGCACCAAACAGAATGGCGTCATCGCTGTTGGGCTCAAACAGCACAATGTCTTTATCCGGATAGTCTTGGGCGTAACGGTCTATCCCGGACTGCATGCGCGAATGCACCATGGTGCGGTAGGTTTGTGCCAGCACATTGGGCATGCCGGAGCGAGTCATCTCGCCGGCTGCCAAGGTACCGGCTTTCATGGCAGCAGTGGCGTCTAGCGGGACCTGAGGGTTGATTGCCAGCACCAGGTCAGCCTGGTGGTCAAACGCCACCGAGGCGTGTAGGCCTTTGCGCAGGGTTCCATCGACGTAGTAATGGCCGTCTATTTTCACCGGTACGTAAATGCCAGCCGAAGCCGTACTGGCCTGGATGGCTTTGGAGATGGGCACTGCGTCAAACCCCGGCGCACCAAAACAAACCGACTTCGAACTTTCCACATCGGCGGCCACAATGAACAGCTGACGCTTGAGTTGTCGAAAGTCGTTGGTGCGGCCCAGCATGGTGAACGCGCGCCTTAAGTAATGATGAAGGCCTTCGTTATTGAACAACCCGGCGGGTGCGGCCTGAGCCAGAATGGTTAAA
>JBALXR010000063.1:0-18562 GCA_036960525.1 Marinobacter sp. | reverse complement strand
TTTTTATAGTCTTTAATCACTTGCGGGGATTCAGCCAAAACCGCGTGTTAAGCTGAACTCATGTCGAAAACCGTAATCGATCATTCAACGTATAGTTTGCCCCGCCAACCGGCTTTTAATTCAAGTATCGAGTTCATTCTTCCTGGTTCTTGAATTTGCCGGAACTGCATAATTCACTTAAAATTATTGAATGATCGATCAGAAATAGAGAGAGGTGCTCTCAGACACTCAACGCCAGCTCAGGTCCGACCGACGATTGGCTCGCGGGCCACAAACGCTCAGGAGATACTATGAAATTTTGGCTAGTTAATTCACTCATGGCTTTATCGCTCATTTTCAGCCCGCAACTTTTCGCTCAGGAAGACCCAATGAAAGTGGGCATGTCCGGGCAATACTTTCCGTTCACCTTCGTTGAACAAGACGAACTCAAGGGCTTTGAGATAGACATCATGAACGCCGTGGGAAAAGAGATGGGGCGCGAGATTATCTTCCAGACTGCGAATTTTTCGGGGCTGTTTGGTCTGCTGGGAACCGGACGTATTGACACTGTCGCCAATCAGATCACCATCACCGAAGAACGGCAGCAGGCGTATATTTTCAGCGAACCCTACGTTTACGACGGCGCCCAAGTAGTTGTTAAAGAAGGTAACACCGAGATTCAGGGTGTTGAAGATCTCAAAGGCAAAACGGTCGCGGTGAACCTCGGCTCTAATTTCGAAACACTGTTGCGTGAACTGCCTTTCTCTGACCAGATCAACATCAAAACCTACGAGAGCAATATTGAGCGCGACACCGCCCTTGGCCGCGTGGATGCCTTTGTGATGGATCGGGTCAGCGCCAGCCAGATCATCAAAGACAAACCTCTCCCGCTGGCACTGGCCGGTAAGCCCTTCTCACAAATTACCAACGCCTATCCGTTTCAGGATACAGAAGCAGGGCGAGCCCTTCGGGATGAGGTCAACCAGGCCCTGAAAGCGTTGCGGGAAAACGGCACCCTGGCGTCCATTTCCGAAAAGTGGTTCGGCAGTGACATCACCCAGCCCTGATGGGCGCCACAAGGCCTGACACCCGATGGACGTTCTGAACGTAGAGTACATGCTCGGACTGGTGCCTGTTCTGCTTGGTTATCTGCCCCTGACCCTGCAGCTGGCGGGTGTAGCCATGGTTATGGCATTGGTTCTTGCCTGCGTATTTGCAGTGGTGCGGGTGCTGGGTATTCCGGTACTCAATCAGCTGACCATTGTGTTCATCTCGTTTTTTCGGGGCACGCCGCTGCTGGTCCAGTTGTTCTTGTTTTATTACGGTCTGCCTCAATTGTTCAGCGTGTTAACCGTGATAGACGGCGTCACCGCGACCATCATGGGCCTGACCCTGCACTTTTCAGCGTACATGGCAGAATCGATCCGCGCCGCCATCATTGGCGTCGATCGCAGCCAGACAGAGGCCGCACTCTCGATTGGCATGACCAATAGCCAGCTGATGCGGCGCATTATCCTGCCCCAAGCCACCCGGGTTGCCATGCCCACATTGATGAACTACTTCATTGATATGATCAAGGCTACTTCCCTGGCGTTTACCCTTGGGGTTACAGAACTGATGGGGGCCACCCAGAAAGAAGCCTCCGGCAGTTTTCTGTATTTTGAGGCGTTCATTGTCGCCGCTGTGATGTACTGGGTCGTGGTCGAGATACTTTCACAATTGCAAAAGTATCTCGAAATTCGCCTGAATAAGGCTTATAGCCGATGATTGAACTCAAATCTCTAAGCAAACACTTCGGCAAGACTGTGGTTCTCGACGGTATTGATCTGACCATCGAGAAAGGTGAAATCATTGTTATTATTGGCCCCTCGGGAACCGGTAAATCCACGCTGCTACGCTGTCTCAATTTTTTGGAACACCCCACGGCTGGCGAAATCACTATCGGCGACCTGACGGTGGATGTAAATCGGGCAAGCCGGGCGGAGATTCTCTCACTGCGCCGGCGAACCGCCTTTGTGTTTCAGAATTACGCTTTGTTTGCGAACAAAACCGCACTGGAAAACGTGGCCGAACGGTTGCTGGTGGTAGACAAGTGGCCAAAAGAAAAGGCTTACCAGCGCGCCCGGGAGATTCTCGAACGTATCGGCCTTGCGGACAAAGCAGATGCCTACCCTGCATCCATGTCCGGCGGCCAGCAGCAACGGGTGGGTATTGGCCGTGCTATGGCCGCCGGCGCCGAAGTTATCCTGTTTGATGAGCCTACCTCGTCTCTTGATCCGGAATGGGTGGAGGAAGTGTTGGGGCTAATGAAACAACTGGCATCGGAACGCCAGACCATGATGGTGGTCACCCACGAAATGTCCTTTGCCCGAGATGTCGCCGACCGAGTGATTTTTATCGATGGCGGCAGGATTGTAGAACAGGGCCCACCCAGCGAAATCTTCTCGAACCCGCAAGACCCCCGCACACAGGACTTCCTGAAAAAGATTCTGGCGACCAATCCAGTCTGATAACACGCGGGGAAGCATGACCCATGGGGACGGATTTGAAATCCGTCCCCGACCTAACCCCACACATGGGGACAGATTTCAAATCTGTCCCCGACTTGTCCGATCAGTCAGCGACTTACGGTGTTCCCCGGGGCTAACCGCAAACCAGCGCCTGTAAGCTTTATGAAAAGCCGCCGGATTGGCAAAGCCCAGCAGCCACGACATTTCCGCCAGCGACAGGCGGGTTTCGCGCAGGTAGTCCACAGCCAGTTGCTGGCGGGTGTTGTCGACTAAATCTTTGTACTTTATGCCTTCGGCGGCCAGCTGCCTTTGCAGGGTCCAGGGCGTCAGGCCCAGTTTTGCGGCGACGGTGCCCAGGGCCGGGGTTTGGCCCCGGAATAGGGGGGTCAGGCAATGCTGCACCTGCTCTGGCAAGGTCCAGCCCCGTTGCACTTGCTGTAATTGCTGCTCACATTGCCGAACCAGCGCGCTGTGCATGGCTGGTTGGGCCTGGCGCGGGCTTTGTTGCCATGTGTCAGCTTTTACCACCAGGTTGTTTTCAGGCGCGCCGAACTGCACAGGGCAGCGAAACCAGCTTTCATACAACTCGTCCATCCCCTGCGACGGGTACTCAATCTGCACTTTTTCCAGCACCCCATAATCGCCGGTCAGCGTTCGTAAAAACTGGGTCCAGGCGGCCAGAACCGAATCCACAACAAAGCAGTTGTAGTCATTATAGGGGCGGATGGAATAGAACACCGCCTTGCGAGTTGCGCTCTGTACCTCGGGTAAACCCCGGCTGTTTTGGCTGGTAAGCAAAGCATAGCGAATCAGTGTGCTCAGACCGACGCCGGCGCTGGCTGCGGATTCGCCAGCTAATCCGGCCAGGCCTGCATCCACAGGCCGTGACAGCGCACCCATACGCAAACCCAGAGCGCGGTTGCCGGTTTCGGTGATGGCAGCATTGCCCAGGCGCATGTAATGGGGAATGCTGATACGTGCCTCTGCGGACTCCAGGGTTTGTGTGTCTAGCCGAAACCGGTGCGCCAGCCCCGCGGCGTCTGCGCCCTCTGCGGCGGCAGCGCGCAACAGCACCGCAGCATAGAGCACGCTTATGTCACCTAGAGCGTAAGCTGGTTTGGGCTTGGTCGTCTTTGTTATCGGCATTTTCCAGAGAGCCATTCAGCGTATTTTTTAGAGAGTAATGTAAAGATAGCAAATTGTACCCGCAGGATATTGTTGAACCACGAACACAAGGGTAGCTTATACAAAAAATATAATCTCAATGATGACGAGGAAGAGACATGACCGCGACTAATGCCAACGCAGCCGCCATGCCAGGGCTGAGCAAATACCCCCACTTGCTGGAACCGCTGGATCTGGGCTTTACCAAGCTGCGCAACCGCGCGTTGATGGGCTCTATGCACACCGGCCTGGAAGAAGCCAAAAATGGCTTTGAGCGGCTGGCAGCGTTTTACTCTGAACGCGCCCGTGGCGGCGTGGCTCTGATTGTCACCGGCGGTATTGCGCCCAACGAAGAAGGCGGCGTATTCCAGCACGCTGCAAAAATGACCACCGATGACGAAGTCAAACAACACCAGATCATCACCGATGCCGTGCATCAGGCCGATGGCAAAATCTGCATGCAAATCCTGCACGCCGGCCGCTACGCTTATTCACCGGCCTTGGTTGGCCCGTCTGCCATTCAGGCGCCTATTAATCCGTTCACTCCCAAAGAGCTGGACGAAGCCGGTATTGAAAAGCAGATCGAAGATTACGCCGTGTGCGCGAAGTTGGCCCAGAAGGCCGGCTACGACGGCGTCGAAATCATGGGTTCTGAAGGCTACTTCATAAACCAGTTTATTGTGGCGCACACCAACCAGCGCACGGACCAATGGGGCGGTAGCTACGAAAACCGCATTCGCCTGCCTATTGAAATTGTGCGCCGCGTGCGCGAACGGGTCGGGCCGAACTTTATTCTGATTTATCGCCTGTCGATGCTAGACCTGATTGAAGAGGGCAGTACCTGGGAAGAAGTGGTGCAGCTGGCAAAAGAAATCGAAAAAGCCGGTGCCACCCTGATCAACACCGGTATCGGCTGGCACGAAGCCCGCATACCCACTATTGCGACGTCTGTTCCCCGTGGCGCCTTTTCCAAGGTGACGGCGCGGCTGAAGAGCGAAGTCAGCATTCCGCTGATTACCACCAACCGCATCAACATGCCGGAAGTGGCAGAGAAAATTCTGGCCGAAGGCGATGCGGACATGGTGTCCATGGCGCGGCCCTTCCTGGCCGATGCCGAACTGGTGCAGAAAGCCGCGGAAGATCGCTCCCAGGAAATCAACACCTGCATCGGCTGCAATCAGGCCTGTCTGGATCATACCTTTAGCAACAAGCTGACCAGTTGCCTGGTTAACCCAAGGGCTTGTCACGAAACCGAACTGAATTACGTGAAAACCGCCAACCCGAAAAATATCGCGGTAGTGGGCGCGGGTCCTGCGGGTATGGCGGCCGCATCGGTGGCCGCCGAGCGTGGCCATAAGGTCACCCTGTTTGACTCGGGCGAAGAAATTGGCGGTCAGTTCAACATTGCCAAACTGATTCCCGGCAAGGAAGAGTTCTACGAAACCTTGCGTTATTACGGCGTTATGTTGAAAAAATACAATGTAGACGTGCGCTTGAGCACTCGCGTTAGTGCCAAGGAGCTGATTGCCGACGGTTATGACGAAGTCATTCTGGCCACAGGCGTTCAGCCGCGCATGCCAGATATCGACGGCATTGAACACCCCAGCGTTATTAGCTATCTGGATGCGCTGAAGAAGCGCAAGCCCGTAGGTAAGCGGGTTGCAGTTATCGGGGCTGGCGGTATCGGTTTTGACGTGTCCGAGTTCATTACCCATCAGGGCGCTTCCGCCGCGCTGGATACTGACGAATTCATGAAAGAGTGGGGTGTAGATTTCAGTGGTCAGTATCGTGGCGGTGTTAAGGGCGTAGAGCCCCAACTGCCAGAGCCGGCGCGCCAGGTGTACCTGCTGCAGCGCAAAAACTCGAAAATAGGTAAGAACTTGGGTAAGACAACGGGCTGGATTCACCGTACATCACTCAAACATCGTGAAGTACAGATGATCCCGGGCGTCACTTATCGCAAGATTGACGACCAAGGTCTGCACATCACCGTTACCGCCAAACGGGCTGAACAGGGCGAAGACAAACTGTTGCCGGTGGACACCATCATCATCTGCGCAGGCCAGGACCCAATGCGCGAGCTTCAAGCCGAGCTGGAAGCTGCCAATGTATCAACGCACTTGATTGGCGGTGCCGACGTGGCAGCAGAGCTCGATGCCAAACGCGCCATCAACCAGGGCTGCTACCTGGCCGCCGAGTTGTAAAGGCGCAGCCTCGGCATCGGGAGTTTTTAACGGGCGCTTGGCGCCCGTTCTTTATTGGCGTGCACTTTCAAACTGGGATTCTCTAGCCGGCACTCTCTAGCCGGCACTCTCAAACTGGCATTCTCAAACTGGCACTCTTAAGCTGCCATTATCGATCACGCCAGCATGCAAGCTGGTACTGGGGGGCTGCCAGCTTTAGAATGGCAGTCCGGCAGAACAACAGGAAATTCCATGGAGCAATTCCGCAACATTGGTGTGATTGGCCGCATGGGCAGCGTTAAGGTGGTTGAAACCCTGCGCCAGCTCAAACACTATCTGGTCGCCAATAATTACCAGGTCATTCTGGAAGAAGACACGGCCAGCATACTTCCCGGCCACGGCCAGCAGGTCGCTAGCAAAAGGCTGCTAGGTGAAATTTGCGATCTGGTGATTGTTGTCGGCGGCGACGGCAGCTTGTTGGGTGCTGCCCGTGAACTGGCGAAGTCCAAAATACCCCTGTTGGGTGTCAATCGCGGCCGCCTGGGTTTTCTGACTGACATTTCCCCGAGCGATTTGGAAGAGCGCCTGAGCAAAGTGCTTAAGGGCGAATACATTGTTGAGCACCGCTTTTTATTGGACGGCCACGTAGAGCGCAACGGTAAACCCTTGGGCTTTGGCACGGCGCTGAACGATGTGGTGCTTCACCCGGGCAAATCCACCCGCATGATCGGCTTCGACCTGTTTATCGACGGCCACTTTGTGTATGCCCAGCGGTCCGATGGCCTGATTGTCGCCACGCCTACCGGCTCCACAGCTTATTCTTTGTCCGCCGGTGGCCCCATTATGCATCCCAAATTGGATGCTATTGTGCTGGTGCCTATGTTTCCGCACACCCTCAGCAGCCGCCCCATCGTGGTGGACGGTCGCAGCGAAATAAAACTGGTGATTGGCGAAACAAACGAATCCTACCCGCAGGTCAGTTTTGACGGCCAGATGAACATTGCCTGCGCGCCGGGTGACATCATTCGCATTAGTAAAAAACCGTTCAAAATCCGTTTGATTCACCCAACCGATCACAATTTTTACGCCACCTGCCGGGATAAACTTGGCTGGGCCAGCAACACAACAGCGAGTTGAGCATGGCCACACCGTCCAGTAATCCCTGCCGCGGCTACGACATTATTGGCGATATTCACGGTTGTTCGCTTACGCTGGAAAGCCTGTTGCAACTGATGGGCTACGCCAAGGTGAAGGGCGTGTACGAGCATAAGCGCCGCCAGGTCATTTTTATCGGCGACATTATCGATCGTGGCCCGCGCATCCGCGAAGCGCTGCACCTGGTGCGCGACATGGTAGAGCGTGGCTCGGCCCGCATTGTGATGGGCAACCACGAGTATAACGCCTTAGGCTACTGCACCCGTGCCCGCCCAGGCAGCGGCAATGCCTACCTGCGTGAGCACATACCCCGCCACGACCGCCTGATCAAAGAAACTCTTCAGCAGTTCGAAGCCCACCCCGGCGAGTGGAAAGACTTCCTGGCGTGGTTCTACACCATCCCGCTGTTTATAGACGACGAACACTTCCGTGCCGTGCACGCCTGCTGGGATAACGGTTTGATTGACCGCTTTCGCCAGGAACACCCTGATGGCTGCATTACTGAAGATTTTCTGCACGCCTCGTCGGTGATCGACTCTTTCCCGGGCGAGGTGATGGACACCCTGCTGCGCGGCACCGATTTGCGCTTGCCCGAAGGTGTTGCCATTACCGGAAGTGACGGTTTCGTGCGCAAATTTTTCCGCACCAAGTTCTGGGCAGACAACCCGCACACCTACGCCGACGTGGTATTCCAGCCCGACCCCTTGCCCGCAGACGTGGCAGTGCATGTATTAACGCCGGATGAACGTCGCCAGCTATTGAGCTATCCGCTGGATGCGCCCCCGGTGTTTGTGGGCCATTACTGGATGGACGGTAAACCGTCACAGCTAAAGTCCAATGTAGCCTGCGTTGACTACAGTGCGGTGAAATATGGCAAGCTGGCGGCCTATCGTATGGACGGCGAAAGAGTCTTGTCGCCGGATAAATTCGTATGGGTAGATGTGCAGTGGCCAAGCGACTTGGACCAGCGCAATTACCCCACCAGCGAAGACAGTTTGGCACGCTAATGGATGATCAACAGATAAAACCCGGCCGCCGTTCACCCATCGTCAACGGCCGCTGGCAACCGTCGCCCGGGCATGCACCGGTGGTAATCAGTCTCATCGTGATTGCGGTGGTTACGGTGTGGCTTACCTCCATGAGCAGCAATGAGCTGGCGGCGGGCCTGATGGTAGTCGACCCTCGTCAGTACGAATGGTTTAGCTTGGCTGATCGCCTTGGCGCGTTACTGGATACCCTGTCGAAAGGCCAGGTATGGCGCTTGATTACGCCAGATTTCCTGCACTTTAGCTGGCCTCATATCATCTTCAATTCGGTGATGTTGTGGTTCCTGGGCAGTCAAATCGAGTTTATAGACGGCCGTACCCGGCTGCTGGTACTGGCGTTGGTGGCCAGCTTGCTGTCGAATGGCCTGCAATACCTGGTCACTGGCCCGCTGTTTGGCGGTTTGTCAGGCGTGGTCTACGCCATTATGGGTTATTGCTGGCTAAGCCAGCGGCGGCTGCCCAGATTCCAGTTCCCGCCGGCGCTGATTACCTTCGCCTTAGCGTGGATGGTTCTGGGCTTTACCCCGCTGCCCAACATGCTGGGCATGGGCAACATGGCCAACGAAGCCCACCTGGGCGGATTTGTCGCAGGGTTATTAGTGGCTGTGGCGCTGCGGCCCCCGCCGGCTCGCCGGCGATAAAAAGCGCCACCGCCGGTTAGGCGAAAAGCATAAAAAAACCCCACCAAAAGGTGGGGCATTAAGAGAGCAACATAGCTCTGATGAGAAAGGCCAAATGAACGACCGTGTTGCTAAATGTCATTTGGTGATTTAATAATAATCATTATCGTTCGCACCTGTCAACGATTATTGATAGTCTTTTTTAAAGCGTGTTTCAGGAGGTCTGTGTCATGACTTACGAAGAATTGATTGAACGGTTAGATCCGAACGTCTACCGCAACCTGCGTCAGTCTATTGAACTGGGTAAATGGCCCGATGGCCGGAAGGTCAGCCCAGAGCAGCGCTCTATCAGTCTGGAAGCGGTGATTCACTACGAGAACACCCACAACATGCCGGAAGAAGAGCGCACCGGTTACATAGACCGCGGCGCCAAAGCCGGCACCGATTGCGACCCCACTGTGCGCATGCAGAAAAAAGCCGCCAAAAAAGCCGCTAAAAATGACTCTGTTAATGGATCTTTAGATCAGAGCAGCGACGACAGCGACGGCTCCGATCAGTACACCGAGGTAAAGGTTTGAATCAAGCACCCGTAAATCCGGTGGACGTTAGCGGCCGCCTGCGCAAAATGCCCGCCAGTGTCGGCAACCCAGCCAGCTCTCCAGTGCAGTACCAACTGCGCCTGGGCGATGCTCATGTTGCACTGAACGAACTGATCGGCCAGCCCGTCAGTATCGAGTTTGACGGCATTATCCGCTGCATTAACTGTGACCGCGTTACCAAAAAAAGCTTCAGCCAAGGTTTCTGCTTTCCCTGCATGCGCAAGCTGGCCGCCTGCGACAGCTGTATCATGAGCCCGGAAAAGTGCCATTTTCACCTGGGCACCTGCCGCGAACCCGAATGGGGGCAGGCCAACTGCATGGTCGAGCACGTGGTCTACCTGGCCAACTCTTCTGGCTTAAAAGTCGGTATCACCCGCGGCACACAAGTGCCTACCCGCTGGATTGACCAGGGCGCAGTAGACGCCATCCCCATGTTGCGCGTTGCCACCCGCCAGTTGTCCGGTTTGGTGGAAGTGGCCTGCAAAGCCCACGTGGCAGATCGCACCAATTGGCGTACCATGTTGAAAGGTGACACCGCCGAGCTGAACCTGGCCGAAGAACGCGACAAACTGCTGGCCCTGGTGGCCGAAGAACTGGACGCCCTGCGCACAGAACATGGCGCAGACAGCATCCGCGCGGTGCAGGAACCGTCTCTGGGTTTAAGCTATCCGGTAGATGTTTGGCCACAAAAAGTAACATCACACAATCTGGACAAAACACCCCGCGTGTCTGGTGTTCTTCAAGGCGTAAAAGGCCAGTACCTGATCCTGGACACGGGCGTGATCAACATTCGCAAATACACCGGTTATCAAGTCCGCTTCTGCGCACCGGCGAACACGGGAGACAGCAATGCCTAGCAATCAGCCGCAAACCATTTACCTGAGCGATTACAAGGTGCCCGCCTATCTGGTGGATACCGCCGACCTGCGGTTTGAACTGTTCGAAAACGGCGCACGGGTGCACAGCACCTTGGCTTTTCGCCGTAACCTTCAGTCCGAAGAGCTCGATGCGCCTTTGCAACTGCACGGCGACAGCCTGAAGCTGGAAAGCCTGGTGTTGAACGGCGAAGCTGTGGCCCAAAGCAACTACAGTGTCAGTGACGAGCTGTTGACCGTAAATCAGGTGCCAGAGCAGTTCACTCTGCAAGTGGTCACCTGGATAGAGCCCCAGAACAACACCCGCCTGGAAGGCCTGTACAAATCCGCTGCCATGTTCTGCACCCAGTGCGAAGCCGAAGGTTTCCGCTGCATCACGTATTTTCCGGACCGTCCAGACGTGATGGCCCGCTTTAGCACCCGTATAGAGGCAGACAAAACTGCCTATCCGGTGCTTTTGTCTAACGGCAACCCCGTTGAACAAGGCGACCTGAGCAATGGCCGCCACTTCGTGACCTGGGAAGACCCGTTCCCGAAACCGGCCTATTTGTTTGCCCTGGTCGCTGGTGACCTGTTGGAAAAGCAGGACAGCTTCACCACCATGAGCGGCCGCAAAGTAGACCTGCGCATGTACGTAGAGCCGCGCAACTCTGAAAAATGCGAGTACGCCCTGGACTCCCTGAAACGCGCCATGGCCTGGGACGAGCAAACCTACGGCCGCGAGTACGACCTCGACATTTTCATGATCGTTGCGGTTGATGATTTCAATATGGGCGCGATGGAAAACAAGGGTTTGAACATATTCAACTCCTCCTGCGTTCTGGCCAGCCAGGAAACGGCGACCGACATGGCGTTCGAACGCATTGAATCCATTGTCGCCCACGAATATTTCCACAACTGGTCCGGCAACCGGGTTACCTGTCGTGACTGGTTCCAGCTCAGCCTGAAAGAAGGCTTTACTGTGTTCCGCGACACCCAGTTCTCTGGGGATATGGGCTCGGCCACGGTCAAGCGAATTGAAGATGCCACGGTGCTGCGTACAGCCCAGTTTGCCGAAGACGCAGGCCCCATGGCCCACTCGGTGCGCCCGGCCTCTTACATGGAAATCACCAACTTCTACACCCTGACCATTTATGTGAAGGGCGCCGAAGTGGTGCGTATGATTCATACCCTGCTGGGGCCGGATCTGTTCCGCAAAGGCAGTGATCTGTACTTTGAACGCCACGACGGCCAGGCCGTCACCACAGACGACTTCGTCAAAGCCATGGAAGACGCCTCCGGTCGCGACCTTGGCCAGTTCCGCTTGTGGTACCAGCAAGCCGGCACGCCGCAGTTGGCGATCAGTGACGAATACGATGAAAGCGCCGGCGTTTATCGCCTGCACATTGAACAAACCCTGCCAGACACCCCGGGCCAAACCAACAAACAGCCTCAGCACATTCCCTTTGCCTTGGGCCTGTTGGGCAGCCGCGGTGAAAATCTGGCGCTGGCGTTAAACGCTGAGGAATTGGCCAGCGGCGACGCTCCGCAAGAGCGCGTGCTGGAACTGACCGAAGCCAGCCACAGCTTTGAATTTCACGGCGTCAGCGAACGCCCAGTGCCATCCTTGCTGCGGCACTTTTCAGCACCGGTGCGGGTGAGCTATTCATGGACCCGCGAACAGCTGCTGTTCCTGATGAACCACGACTCAGACGGTTTCAACCGCTGGGACGCGGGCCAGCGGCTGGCCATAGACGTTATCCAGCAGATGATTGGCGCGCCAAAAGACGTCACCGTAGATGCTCGCCTGGTAGGCGCTTTCCGCCACTTGATCAGCGATTCCGATCTGGATCAGGCGTTGGTGGCCAAAATGCTGGTGCTGCCCACGGTGGCCTATCTGGCCGAACTGACCGATGGCGCCGACGTGCCAGCCATTCACCGGGCTCGCCGCCGGGTGTTGAAGCATCTGGCAATTGCCCTGCGCGACGAACTGGCGGCCTGCTACCGTCGCAACATCGACAGCGGCCCTTACCAGCTTGGCCCCGAAGCCGTTGCCCGTCGCAGCCTGCGCAACACCGCGCTGGCCTGGCTGCTATTGATTAATGACGAAGAAGGCCGCTCCCTGGGTTTGGGTCAGTATCGCGACGCCGACAACATGACCGACCGCATGGGCGCCCTGAAGGCGTTTGTGAACTCCGGTTACGACGACGATCGTGCGGCCACTCTGGACGATTTCTACCAGACCTTCCAAAATGACCCTCAGGTGGTGGAGCAGTGGTTCTCGGTACAGGCGGCCAGCCGTCGCACCGGGCAGCTGTCGCACATTCACGCGTTGCTGGAACACCCGGCCTTTGATTGGAAAAATCCCAACAAAATCCGCGCAGTGATCGGCGCCTTTGCCGGCCAAAACCTGGTGAACTTCCACAATCCGGACGGTTCCGGTTATCAGTTCCTGGCTGACCAAGTTTGCAAACTAGACGACAGTAACCCGCAAATTGCTGCGCGGCTTGTAGGCCCGCTGACCCGCTGGCGCAAATTCGCCCCCGAGTACAGTCAGCAGATGCAGACAGCCCTAATGCAAGTTCGCGACAAAGAGAACCTGTCCCGGGATTTGTACGAGGTAGTATACAAAAGCCTGGCGGACTAGTCGTTCTGTCCAAGGGGACGGATTTCAAATCCGTCCCCGCTGTGCCCGTTCCCACCCCCTAAAACGGGGACAGATTTCAAATCTGTCCCCGCCGTTCCAAGCCCATCCCTGCACCACGATAAAAATCGCACTTTCGGGCGATAGCAACCTGCCTGCAATGCGCTACACTCAACTTATTGCAGCGTTTTGCGTGCATCAAATACAACAACACCAGCAATAGGAAATCGAATGGCCATACGCAACAGGCGCCCCACCTGCGCCTGCCCGGGATTTGCTGCTGCCATCAGCTTGGCTGCGCTCTGCGTTTTAATACCTTCAACGGCATTCGCCGTCGCTGACTTACTGGAAACCCCCGCTCGCAGCACCGAATTGGCTACAACCAGTTTGCTGAACGACGTCACGCGCGCAGGCGACAGTGACCGTTTGGTAGCCGTTGGCGAACGCGGCCACATCATTTACTCAGATGACGGCGGCGCCAACTGGGCCCAGGCCAGCGTACCGGTGTCGGTTACCCTCACCGGAGTTGATTTTGGCTCGGCCAGCCATGGCTGGGCAGTGGGCCACAGCGGCGCGGTGCTGCACAGCAGCGATGGAGGCTCTAACTGGACTCTGCAGATGACCGGCATACAGGCCGCCAATCTGGCCATTGCCGGTGTGCAGCAGGAAATTGAGGCTATGGAGCAACGCCTCGAAACCGCTGCGGAAGAAGACGTCGGCGATCTGGAATGGGCTATGGACGACCTGGCGTTCGGCTTAGAAAATATGCAGGCAGATCTTTCTGTAGGGCCGGTGAACCCGTTTTTGGACGTGTGGTTTAAAGATGCAGGGCACGGTTTTGTGATTGGCGCCTACGGGATGATTTTTCACACCGTTGATGGTGGCAATCAATGGCAGGACTGGGCGCGAAAGCTAGACAACGGCGACAACTACCACCTTAATGCCATCACCAAAATCGGTGGTGGCGCGCTGGTGATTGTCGGCGAAGCTGGGCAAATTCATGTGTCTGAAGACAACGGTAGTAGCTGGGAGCGCCGCGACAGCGGCTACGAAGGCTCACTGTTTGGCGTGACCGGTACCGATAACAGCGGCGAAGCGTTGGCATTCGGCCTGCGCGGTACGGTGATGCACACAACCGATAACGGCGAAAGCTGGGACCGCGTGGAAACCGGCTCCAGCACCACCTTGAATGATGGCGCCAGCGCCGGCGAACGCTTGGTGTTGGTGGGCAACAATGGCACCTTGGTTACTCGCGACAGTGAAAATGACGCGTTCAAGGAAACCCTGCGAGCCGATCGCCTGGGCCTGATGGGTGTTGTGATAAATGGCCCGCAAAAACTGTTGCTGGTGGGTGAGGGCGGCGTAGTTCTGATGGAAGGCGACGCGGGTCTGGTAGAACAAGGAGCGGTTGAATGACAAATCCAAAGCATGCCAGAGGTGAGCACTTCCTCACCACACCCAAAGCCGCGCCCTTTTTGGAGCGGCTCATTTTCAACAATCGCGTCGTTATATTGGCTCTGTTTGCGGTGTTAACTGCATTTTTGGGCTATAACGCGGTAAAAATTCAGCCTGATGCCAGCTTCGAGCGGATGATTCCGCTGGAACACCCATATATTGTGAACATGCTGGAACACCGGGACGACCTGGAGAACCTGGGTAACTTCGTGCGCATTGCCGTGGCTACAAAAGACGGCAGTGATATCTTTACCGAAGAGTACATGGAAACCCTGCGCCAGATCACCGACGAAGTGTTCTATCTCAGCGGTGTTGATCGCAGCGGCCTGAAATCCCTATGGACCCCCAACGTGCGTTGGGTAGAAGTGACCGAACAGGGCTTCCAGGGCGGCACCATCATCCCGGACAATTACGACGGCAGTTCTGCTGAAAGCCTGGAGCAGTTGCGCCAGAACGTATTGCGCTCAAGCGAAGTGGGGCGGCTTATATCCGATAACTTCCGCTCTACTATCGTTTACGCGCCACTGTACGAAAACGACCCGCAAACCGGCGAACCTCTGGATTACGCCGATTTTTCCCGCCAGTTGGAAGAGAAAATTCGGGAAAAGTACCAGGATCAGAATCCGAACGTTAGTATTCACATCGTCGGCTTCGCCAAAAAAGTGGGCGACTTGATTGAAGGCATTGGCGCCATTGCCTGGTTTGCCGGCATCACCATTGCTCTGACAACGCTGTTGCTGTTCTGGTACTCCCGCTGTATCGCAGGCACTTTGGTGCCGGTGCTGACGTCTATTGTGGCGGTATTCTGGCAGCTGGGGGCGCTAAAAATACTGGGTTACGGGCTAGACCCGTATTCCGTACTGGTGCCGTTCCTGGTGTTTGCCATAGGCATCAGTCACGGGGTGCAGCTGGTGAACGCCATGGCGGTGGAAGCTGCCCGCGGGTTTGATCCGCTCAACGCAGCGCGCCTGGCGTTTAGGGCCCTGTACATCCCAGGCATGCTGGCGCTGATTTCCGACGCCTTTGGCTTTTTAACGCTGCTGTTTATCGATATCGACGTCATCAAAGACCTGGCCGTAGCCGCAGGCCTGGGTGTCGCTATCGTGATCATCACCAACCTGGTTCTGCATCCGCTGCTTATGTCGTACATCGGTATTACCGCCGGCGGTATTCGCCACGTGAAGCAGCAGGGTGAAGAAACCGATCGAAAATGGCACCGCCTGTCAGCGTTTGCCAGCCCAAAAGCTGCGCCTATATCTGTGCTGGTCGCACTGTTGGGCCTGGGCGTTGGTGTTTACCTCAAGCAAGATCTGAAAGTAGGGGATTTAGACCAGGGTGCCCCGGAACTGCGCGCCGATTCCCGCTATAACACAGACAACGCCTTCATTATTGATAACTATTCCACCAGTGCTGACGTGCTGGTGGTGATGGTGAAAACCCCGGTCGAGCAGTGCACCCAGTACAGCGTGTTGCGGGCCATGGACACCTTGCAGTGGGAATTACAAAATACGCCTGGCGTGCAATCCACCGTCTCGCTGGCGGACGTGTCGAAAGTCGTCACTAAAGCGCTGAACGAAGGTAACTGGAACTGGTACGCTATTTCCCGTAACCAGACCATCATCAACGCTTCGATTCGTGATGCGCCATCCGGGTTGATCAACACCGATTGCAGCCTTACGCCCACGTTGGTGTTCCTGGAAGATCACAAAGCCGAAACCCTGCAAACTGTGGTGAGTGCGGTGGAAGTTTTCGCTGCCAACAACAGCAACGAAGATCATACCTTCCTGCTGGCGGCGGGTAACGCAGGGGTAGAAGCGGCCACCAACGACGTCATCGCCAAGGCGAAAGACTGGATGCTGGTGTTCGTCTATGGTGTTGTCAGCCTGCTGTGTTTTGTCACTTTCCGTTCCTGGCGGGCAGTGCTTTGCATCGTGGTTCCGCTGGGGCTTACGTCTGTGCTGGCGGAGGCCATCATGGCCATGAGCGGCATCGGTATCAAAGTTGCCACCTTGCCGGTGATAGCGCTGGGTGTAGGCATAGGCGTGGACTACGGCATCTACATTTACAGCAAGCTCGAGAAATTCCTGCTGGAAGGTAAATCCTTGCAGGAAGCTTACTTCGAAACCCTGCGCTCCACCGGTAAGGCGGTGATATTCACCGGTATTACCTTAGGCCTTGGGGTGGTTACCTGGATTTTCTCACCCATCAAATTTCAGGCCGACATGGGCTTGCTGCTGTTCTTCATGTTTATATGGAACATGATTGGTTCTATTTGGTTGTTGCCGGCGCTGGCGCACTTCCTGTTGAAGCCGGAACAGATGCGCGAAAAGGCGCGCCTGGCGAGCGCTAAAAACTAGCCGGTAAAACCGCCCCGGCATTAATGCCCGGGGCGGTTTTACTTTTTACTCAGGCGCTTGGTGTCCCTTCCTGTCTAAAGTAGTCAGATTCATTTATCCGGCTGGTGGGTCTATGTTTTAATAGCCTGCCAAAAGCTGGATTTTCTCGTTCGCGGGGCTCTAAGGGTCATGATAGTAAAAAGGACAACTAAGATGACGGTGAAACTGAAAGCCTCCGTGTTGGCGATTGCCATGGCACTGAGCCTCGGCGCAGTCTCCGCAACGGTTTCTGCTCAGGAGCAGAGGTTCATTTCGATCGGCACCGGCGGCGTTACCGGTGTGTACTACCCGGCCGGTGGCGCTATCTGCCGCTTGGTCAACATGGACCGTAAAGACCACGGCATTCGCTGCTCAGTTGAAATCACCGGTGGTTCTGTCTACAACCTGAACGCCATGGCCCAAGGTGAGCTGGACCTGGCCGTCGTCCAATCAGACTGGCAGTTCCACGCTTACAACGGCAGCAGCCAGTTTGAGGGCGACGGCCCCAACAAAAAACTGCGCGCGGTTTTCTCCATGCACCCGGAGCCGTTCACAGTTGTTGCCAGCAAAAGCTCGGGAATCGCCACATTTGAAGATCTGGAAGGCAAGCGAGTTGCGGTTGGCGACCCGGAGTCCGGGCAGCGTGCTACCGCCGAAACGCTGATGAAAGAAATGGGCTGGAAGATGGATAAATTCGCTCTGGCCGCCGAACTGAAAGCGGCCGAGCAGTCCCAGGCCTTGTGCAATGGTGACATCGACGCTTTTTTCTACACTGTGGGCCACCCGTCAGGCGCGATAAAAGAAGCCACCACCTCCTGCGACAGCGTTGTAGTCACCGTTGACAACAGCGCCACCAAAAAACTGATCAACAACAACCCTTACTACCGCAAAGCCATCATTCCCGGTGGCATGTACCGCGGTAGCGATACAGACGTAACCACCTTCGGCGTTGCAGCCACTTTTGTATCGTCTACAGACGTGCCAGACGATGTGGTTTACCAAGTGGTACGCGCCGTGTTTGAAAACTTTGACAGCTTCAAACGCCTGCATCCTGCCTTTCATAACCTGAACAAAGAAGAAATGGTGTCAGATGCCTTAAGTGCCCCCCTGCATCCGGGTGCCGTCAGATACTACAAAGAAGCCGGGCTGATGCAGTAAGCACAATCCTTCAAGTAGGGGACGGATTTAAAATTCGTCCCCACTCTGCGACCTAAGCAGAACCCGCCATTAACCCGCCGGGTTCTTTTCTGTTAGACTCCGCACCAATCTCGGCACCGCGGTTTGTATCGTGGCGGCCATCCAAACAAGTGATCTCTGGTATAGATCACCGCTGAGCACTCTCAGGAGCACACCATGCCCGTAGTAACCCTGCCTGACGGCAGTCACCGAAGTTTTGCCGAAGCCGTCACTGTGCACGACGTGGCCGCCGACATTGGCGCCGGCCTAGCCAAGGCCGCACTGGCCGGTAAAGTCGACGGAACGCTTGTCGACACCAGCTACCTGATTAAACACGACGCACAGCTGGCTATTATCACCGAGCGTGACGAAGACGGCCTTGATGTTATCCGTCACTCCACCGCCCACCTGCTGGCCATGGCGGTCAAAGAGCTGTTCCCGGAAGCTCAGGTCACCATCGGCCCGGTGATTGACGACGGTTTTTACTACGATTTCAAATACGATCGCCCCTTCACCAACGAAGACCTGGCCCGTATTGAAAATCGCATGACAGAACTGGCCAAGCAGGATTTGCCGGTTTCCCGCTCGGTCATGTCCCGCAGCGAAGCCGTAGAGCTGTTCAGCAGCATGGGTGAAGAGTACAAAGTTCGCATAATTGAAGACATTCCCGGCGCAGAAGACCTGTCATTTTACCGCCAGGGTGATTTCATCGACCTGTGCCGCGGGCCCCACGTGCCCAGCACCGGCAAAATGAAAGCCTTCAAGCTGACAAAGGTATCTGGTGCGTTTTGGCGTGGCGATA
>JBALXR010000062.1:0-18771 GCA_036960525.1 Marinobacter sp. | reverse complement strand
GACGGCTGATAATCCGAGATGATCACCGGCTGTTTTGGTGTTTCCACAACGGTATCGTCCAGGTTGCCGGTTTCCTGGGCAACAACGGTCGCTACCGGCCAAGCCAACAACACAAGTGGTAAAATGATTCTTTTCATTTTCGTGATACCCTTTTGACCATCTGTTTATGGTGCGCTTATTGCCGGCTTTCTGGCTTTTCAAGCCGGTTTCGCACCCGAAATAATCGCCGTACTTTTTATCACTGCCCTACTCTTTACCATAAGAGTTACACAAGGCAACCCACGCTTCAATACGATTGCAGGCACAGGCAGCTATGACTGAACAACACACTCCACCCGTGGTTCTTGTAGACGGTTCCTCTTATCTTTTCCGCGCTTACCACGCACTTCCACCACTCATGACCAGTAAAAACCACCCAACCGGAGCGATCAAAGGCGTTATTGCCATGATACGCCGGCTAGACCTGGACTTCCCCGGTTCCAAAATTGTGGTGGTGTTCGATGCCAAAGGCAAAACCTTCCGCAACGACCTTTACGCGGATTACAAAGCAAACCGCCCACCGATGCCTGAAGACCTGGCCGTGCAGATTGAACCCATTCACCAGATTGTCAGGCATATGGGCCTGCCGCTGCTAATTGTAGATGGCGTGGAAGCCGATGACGTAATTGGCACTCTGGCCCACGAGGCCACCAGCAAGGGCATTGATGTGGTGGTGTCCACGGGCGATAAAGACATGGCACAGTTGGTAAGCGCGCACGTAACGCTGATCAACACCATGACCAACACCCAGATGGACGCAGCGGGGGTTGAAGAAAAGTTTGGCGTGACACCGGCGCAGATCATCGATTACCTGGCGCTGGTGGGCGACAAGGTGGATAACATACCCGGCGTGAACAAGTGCGGCCCAAAAACCGCGGTAAAATGGCTGCAGGAATACCGAGATATTGACACCCTGATGACCAATGCCGATCACATAAAAGGCAAGATCGGCGAGTACCTGCGGGACGCCAGAGAAACCCTGCCACTGAGCCGGGAGCTGGCGACCATCAAACTGGACGTAGAGCTGGCATTCGGGCTGGAAGATTTGCAGGAGCGCGAGCAGAACAACAGCGCCCTGCTGGAGTTGTTCCGCGAATACGAGTTGCGCAGCTGGGTGAATGAACTCGAAAACCTGGGCGCCCACAGCACCAGCCCCGGTGCGATGCAACCCGGTGCAGGCCAGAGCATGTCTGATCATAACGCCGCACATCAAAACAGCCCTGCTGAACCCGCTCCGCCCCGTGAAAAGCACTACAGCATCATCACCAGTCAGGCAGAACTGGATGGATGGGTAGAGCGCCTGAAGACGGCAGAGCTGTTTGCCCTTGACACCGAAACCACCAGCCTGCGCTACATGGCGGCAGAGGTTGTGGGCGTGTCGTTTGCGGTGCAACCGTTTGAAGCCGCCTACGTGCCCTTTTGCCACGACTACATGGGCGCGCCTGAACAGCTGGACCGCGATACAGTGCTGGCCCAGCTCAAACCTCTACTGGAAAGCCCCGACCATAAAAAAGTGGGACAAAATCTGAAGTACGACAAAAACGTGCTGGCCAACCACGACATCTGCCTGGAAGGCATTGCCGAAGACACCATGGTGCAATCCTACGTGCTGAACTCGGTGTCTTCACGCCACAACATGGACGCCCTGGCTCTACATTATTTGGGCGAGGAAACCACAACCTTTGAATCACTGGCAGGCAAAGGCGCCAAACAGCTGACATTTAACCAGTTGGAGCTCGATAAAGCCGGCCCCTACGCCGCCGAAGATGCCGACATTACCCTTCGCTTACATCAGGCACTACGCCCGCAACTAGCGGCCACCGGGAAGCTGCAGTCGGTGTATGAAGACATTGATTTGCCCTTGGTACCCGTGCTTTCGCGCATGGAGCAAAGGGGCACGCTGATCAGCGCCAGCACCCTGCGCCAGCACAGCCAGGAACTGGCCGAGCGCATGGCCGAACTGGAAACCGCCGCGTACGAAGCGGCGGGAGAAACCTTCAACCTGGGCTCGCCAAAACAGCTGCAGGTTATTTTCTATGAAAAACTGGGCTTACCAGTTCTCAAGAAAACCCCCAAGGGCGCGCCCTCAACGGCCGAGCCGGTGCTGCAGGAACTGGCCCACAGCCACGAACTGCCAAGACTGCTACTGGAGCACCGCAGCCTGAGCAAGCTCAAATCCACCTACACAGACACCCTGCCAGAGCTGATCCACCATCGCACCGGGCGCGTGCACACATCTTACCATCAAGCAGTCACGGCCACCGGGCGCCTGTCGTCGTCAGAACCCAACCTGCAAAACATACCCATTCGCAGCGAGCAAGGCCGACGCATTCGCCAGGCGTTTATCGCCGAGAAAGGCTACAAGCTGCTGGCAGCAGACTATTCCCAGATTGAACTGCGCATTATGGCGCACCTGTCGGAAGACAAAGGCCTGCTAACCGCGTTTGCCAAGGGCGAAGATATTCACAAAGCCACCGCAGCGGAAGTGTTCGGGGTAACGCTGGAAGACGTAAACACCGACCAGCGGCGCAGCGCCAAAGCCATCAACTTCGGACTAATTTACGGCATGTCGGCGTTTGGCCTGGCGCAGCAGCTGGATATCGAGCGCAAAGTGGCCCAGCAGTACATCGACCGCTACTTTGAGCGTTACCCCGGCGTATTGACATACATGGACAACATTCGCAAACAGGCTCACGAAGACGGCTACGTGGAGACTCTGTTTGGCCGGCGTTTGTACTTGCCCGAAATTAACGCCCGCAACAAACAACTGCAGCAGGCAGCCGAACGCACCGCGATTAACGCGCCCATGCAGGGTACCGCTGCCGATATCATCAAGCTCGCGATGATTGATGTGGAAGCCTGGCTGCTGGCCGAGTATCCGGACAGCGCGCGCATGACCATGCAGGTACACGACGAACTGATCATCGAAGTAAAAGAAGAGGTGGTAGAGGCGGTGCGCGAAGGACTAATCAAGCGTATGTCGGGCGCTGCAAAACTCGCTGTACCCTTGCTGGTAGAGGCCGGCGTGGGTGACAACTGGGACCAGGCCCACTAACGAAAAACGCCCGCTATAGTGCTAGCTCAAACGAGCGTTTTTATCACTGCGACAGGCGGACTAAATCTGCCTGCCGTTATTTCTTTGAAATCAGACGTTAAAAGGCTTTGCTGACTTGTAATGAAGCACTCCATGCGTCGAGTTCGTATTCGCCTTTTTAGTTGGACTTACCCGAAGTTGGGTCCTTCTGGCTAGGATCATCGTACTGATAAACGAATTCGCCGACCGGCGATTCATCCCGTGCATAGCCCGCCTTGAACGCCCATACAGGCGTGGCCTGCCAGATTCCACCTACGTTGAACTGCCAGGTGTTCTGCCATTTTTCAGTAACGTGACTGAGAGGTTTATCACGTGTACGCCCTAGAGCCGTGGATATCTTGCCGCTGTCGCCTTCCCTGCTAAATACGCCAAGGTTGGCAAAGGGAAATTAGTGATCTCGGCTTCGCCTTTCAACTCAAACTCGGTTGCGCTAGTGCTGCCGTCCTTAGCTTCAACATCAATATCCAGAACAGCCACACCAAATGAAAGATTGGTCCCCTTCAACTGGCTCATACCCGCCGGGTTAAAAAACTCCGTGGATGCGTTCTCGGGGTTTGCTGCGGCACCCGCATTGGCCACGCCCATCGCGCTGACGCTCTGGGCGATTTCATTTTATTAATGACTCCTGATCATGAACGGCCGGAGTATACTCAGGTGATTGCAAACGTCACAATTGCATTTTCTATCAATTGCTTATAACACATTCTTCGCAGTGTATGCCTCAGTGCTTCAGTCCTGCTGAATGGTCAACTTGTCCACCGAAGACGACAACTTGACCACCCCTTGGGCGTCGGTTCCAAGCTTTATCATCAAACGCAAATCGTTGGGTGAATCGGCATATGCCAGCGCATCTTCATAAGTCACCGAGCCTTCGGAATACAGCTCATAAAGCGCCTGATCAAAAGTGCGCATGCCAATTTCGTTGGATTTGGCCATCAAGTCTTTAAGCTTGTGCACTTCGCCTTTGCGAATAAGGTCAGCCGCCAGCGGCGTATTGATCAGCACTTCAATAACCGCTTTTCGGCCCTTGCCGTCTGGCGTGGGCACCAGCTGCTGCGCCACAATGGCGCGCAGGTTCAGTGACAGGTCCATCCAGATCTGGCCGTGCTGTTCAGGCGGGAAAAACTGGATAATCCGGTCCAACGCCTGGTTGGCGTTGTTGGCGTGCAGAGTCGCCAGGCACAAGTGCCCGGTTTCAGCGAACTGTACGGAATATTCCATGGTCTGGCGGGTTCGCACCTCACCTATCAAAATCACGTCTGGCGCCTGGCGCAGGGTGTTTTTCAGCGCCACTTCAAAGCTATCGGTGTCTATGCCCACTTCGCGCTGGGTTACGATACAACCTGCATGCTGGTGAATAAATTCAATCGGATCTTCGATAGAAATGATGTGACCGCGGCTATTGTGGTTGCGAAAGCCAATCATCGCCGCCAGCGAGGTGGATTTGCCGGTGCCGGTGGCTCCGACAAACAGGATCAACCCGCGCTTGGTCATGGCCAGCTCTTTAACGATGTCGGGCAGCGAGAGATCGTCGATTTCCGGTATTTTTACTTCAATACGTCGTAACACCATACCGCACTGATTGCGTTGGAAAAACGCGCTAACCCGAAAACGGCCAATGCCACGGGCGCTGATGGCGAAATTGCACTCGTGGCTTTCATCAAATTCGGTGCGTTGCTTGTCACTCATGGCGCCGTAGACCAGCTCGCGGGTCATATCGGGCGTCAGGGCGGTTTTTGTAACAGGCCACACTTTACCGTTCACTTTCATGCTGGGCGCAACGCCGGCAGTAATGAACAAGTCCGAGCCGCCTTTCTCAACCATCAGCCGCAGTAACTTTTCAAATTCCATTTTCATCACCTTTTATTTAGCGCACCGACGCGCCCGAGTGGTTGTTTATCAGCCGGCGAAGATCCTGTCGCAATTAAAAGGCATCGGGCATTTTTGCTTTCAAGCGTGCCTGATCGCGAGAAATAAGGCCTTTTTGCAACAGGCGTTCCAGACACTGATCCAGAGTTTGCATGCCCATCGAGCCACCCGTTTGTATAGACGAGTACATCTGTGCGATTTTGTCTTCACGGATCAGGTTGCGAATGGCCGAGGTGCCAATCATGATTTCGTGAGCAGCAATGCGTCCGCCACCCATTTTCTTCATTAACGTTTGCGAAATGACCGCCTGCAACGATTCTGACAACATCGACCTAACCATGGATTTTTCCTGAGCCGGAAACACGTCGACTACCCGGTCAATGGTTTTTGCCGCTGAGGTGGTGTGCAGGGTGCCAAATACCAGGTGGCCTGTCTCGGCTGCGGTCAGTGCCAGGCGAATGGTTTCAAGGTCACGCAGCTCGCCCACCAGAATAATGTCCGGGTCTTCCCGCAGCGCCGAGCGCAGCGCTTCACTAAAGCCCAGAGTGTCACGGTGAACTTCGCGCTGGTTAACAAGGCACTTTTTGGATTCATGCACGAACTCAATGGGATCCTCGATAGTCAGGATGTGTTCGTAACGATGATCGTTGATGTGGTCGACCATGGCCGCCAGCGTGGTGGACTTGCCAGAACCGGTAGGCCCGGTTACCAACACCAACCCCCGAGGCACTGCGCAAATATCTTTAAACACCTGGCCCATGCCCAGGTCTTCCATGGTCAGCACTTTCGAGGGAATAGTCCGGAAAACCGCACCAGAACCGCGATTCTGGTTAAAGGCGTTAACCCGGAAGCGGGCAACTCCGGCCACTTCGAACGAAAAGTCGGTTTCCAGAAACTCTTCGTAGTCTTTGCGCTGCTTGTCATTCATGATGTCGTAAATCAGACCGTGCACTTCCTTATGTGGCAAAGGAGGCAGGTTAATACGGCGTACATCACCGTCCACACGGATCATCGGCGGCAAGCCAGCAGAAAGGTGCAAATCTGACGCGCCCTGTTTCGCCGAGAAGGCAAGCAGTTCGGTAATATCCATAGAGTTCCCCGGGAGTTTTTCTTTTTCGCCGGCTGCCGTAACCAGCACATCGAGACCGGTGATCACTTGGCATTTCAGTGACCTGTGGGTAACGTGTAACGCTACCTGAAGCTGTACAATCAGAGCGATTTCACACCATGAGCAGCATAGCAGACAACATCAAGAGCGTAACCCAGCGCATCGAAAAAGCAACACTACAATCGGGCCAAAAACCCCATTCTGTGAGCTTGTTGGCGGTTAGTAAAACCCGCCAGGCGGACGAGCTGCGCGCAGCCGCGGCGGCAGGCCAGCAGGACTTCGGTGAAAACTATCTGCAAGAGGCTCTGGACAAAATAGCGAACCTGCAGGATATGCCAGAGTTACGTTGGCATTTCATAGGACCAATTCAATCCAATAAAACCGCACAAATAGCGGCGGCGTTTTGTTGGGTACACAGCGTTGAGCGCCTGAAAATAGCCCGCCGCCTGAACGACCAGCGTGACACTGCCTTGCCGCCACTGAATATTTGCCTGCAGGTCAATATTGATAATGAGCCCAGCAAATCCGGCTGTTCGCTGGACGAACTGCCGGCGCTGGTCGCCGCCATTGCCGAACTACCTCAACTGACGTTGCGCGGGCTTATGGCGATTCCAGACCCGGATCGCGGGGAAGCGGCATTAAGGGAAAGCTTTCGGGCCATGAACAATGCCTTAATCCAGTTGCGCCAGGACCAGCCCGGCGCCGGGCCGCTAGACACCTTGTCTATGGGCATGTCTGACGATCTGGAGCTTGCCATTAGCGAAGGGGCGACTTGGGTAAGAGTAGGTACGGCCGTATTTGGTCCACGCCAGCAAAAGAGCTGAAAACATCGGTTCCTGTTATGATCCATGGCAGGCACAACCATTTTTTCGATTGAGTTAAACCCTGGAGTGAATCTTGAGCAAATCACCGACCATTTCATTTATTGGTGCCGGTAATATGGCGAGCGCCATTATTGGCGGCATGTTGGATAACGGCTATAAAGCCGGCGGAATTTGGGTCAGCGCCCCAGACGACGAGCATCTGCAAGGCTTGCGCAAGCGTTTCGGCATCAGCGTAACCACCGATAACCGCTACTGCGCCCAACAATCTGACATTGTTGTATTGGCGGTAAAGCCGCAAGTAATGTCCATTGTGTGTGAAGATATTGCCGCGGTGGTGCGCAATACCCGGCCACTGATGGTTTCAATCGCAGCAGGCCTGACAGCCGACACTATCGACGGATGGCTTGGCGGTGGCGTACCCATGGTGCGGGTAATGCCCAATACGCCGTCACTGGTAGGCAAAGGTGCCGCGGGCCTGTTTGCAAACTCGCGGGTCAGCGAACAGCAAAAAACCGACGTTACCGCGATGTTCGATAGCGTAGGATCTACCAATTGGGTAGAGCACGAGGAACAGCTGCATGCGGTAACCGCACTTTCCGGTAGTGGCCCTGCCTATTTCTTTCTGATGTTGGAAGCTTTGGAAGAAGCTGCCACTAATGCTGGAATGGCAACAGAAACAGCCCGCGAACTGGCTATCCAAACCATGGCAGGTGCCGCAGAAATGGCGGCTCGCAGTGATCTGGAACCAGCGCAACTCAAGCGTAATGTGATGTCACCCGGTGGCACTACCGAGCAGGCAGTGAATACTTTTGAGCAAGGTGGTTTGCGCGAACTGGTGCAAAAAGCCTACTCAGCGGCCTATACCCGCTCTCAGGAAATGGCCAAAGAACTGGCCGGTAAATAACCATAGCAAACGGAGACACCCGCTGATGTTGCCGAAGATTCTGCTCACAATTTTGTCGATCGCGTCGTCGTTCTACATGACCTTAGTACTACTAAGGTTTTTGCTGCAGCTGGCGCGAGCCGATTTTTACAATCCCATTTCGCAGTTCGTGGTAAAAGTCACCAACCCTCCGCTGCGCCTTGTGCGCAAGGTAATTCCGGGTTGGGGCGGTATTGACGGTGCAGCTATCGTGCTGGCCATACTGATTCAGGCCATCACCTTTACCTTGGTACTGCTGCTGTATGACGCCGGCGCTGCGCTGTTCAATCCGGCGTGGCTGTTGTCCTGGTCCGTGTTGAACGTGGCGGGACTGGTAGCATCTCTGTATTTCTGGGCGGTAATTGCCGTGGTGGTTATCAGCTGGATCGCACCAGGCAGCAGCCACCCGGCGATACAGTTGGTAGCCCAGATTACCGAACCGGTAATGCGCCCGGTTCGCAAAGTAGTGCCATCATTGGGCGGTTTGGACCTGTCACCTATTATTGTATTTCTGATACTGCAGGTAATTACTGTGATGATTGATCACATGAAGGTAGCCACCGGCATGCCGGCGCTGCTGGCAGGAATGTAACCTAAGTCTCATAATTACATTTCATAACAATCAAAAAAACCGCAGCGCCACACCGGCCCGCTGAATCAAATTCTTGATTTATCGGGCTTTTTTATTTTTAACACTCTTTTCCTACCGACTTAATCATTTTCTCAAACTAAAATGTCGCTTGATGGGCTACATATTTTGCCCGTGTCAGTAGTACCATCAAAATTCATGCGCCACGGCTCTTCGCCTTTTGTTTCGGTGCGGTTCGAACATGCTCAAGGACTCTGCGATGACACCTCATGGGGCTCTGTCTCACCAGGTAGAAATTTATCACAGTTGGAAAAAAGAGCTGATTCGGCAGATCGGTCACTATCGTTTGTGGCTGCAGGATAACCGGCTTTATTCTGACGACATCAGTGAGCGTATTCAAGAAGGCCTGCGGCTGCTGGTGGAAGACGAGCTGACCATCGCTTTTGTCGGCGAATATTCCCGCGGTAAAACAGAGCTCATCAACGCTCTGTTCTTTTCCGACTTCGGTCAGCGCATGCTACCTTCCCAAGCTGGGCGCACTACTATGTGCCCTACCGAGCTATTTTTTGACCGCACCCGTCAGGAAAACTATTTACTGCTATTGCCCATAGAAACCCGCGTGGGTGAACTTTCATTGCAGCAACTGCGCGCCCACCCCGAGCGCTGGCTAAAGCATCAGCTAGATCCGGAAAACCCGGACCAAATGCGTCAGATATTAGAAGAAGTAGCCCGGGTTAAAAGCGTTACGCCGACTTCAGCACGCATGTTGGGCTTCGACGAGCAAATGCTGGAACTCGACCGTGCCAACCCCGGCCAGGTTCTGATACCGGCTTGGCGTAACGCGCAAATCAGCATTCGCCACCCGCTTTTTGAACGCGGCCTGCGCATTCTGGACACTCCTGGCCTGAACGCCTTGGGCTCCGAACCGGAACTGACCATCAGCCTGCTGCCAAAAGCCCACGCCATAATATTTGTTATCAGCGCCGACACCGGCGTAACCGCTAGCGATCTCGCCATCTGGCGCGACTTTATTGCCACCGACCAAGCCGATCACCGCGCCGGTCGCTTTGCAGTCATGAATAAGATAGATGTGCTGTGGGATGAACTTCAAGGTGAGACTGGCACCCGACAAGCCATCGAAAGAGTACGCGATTACAGCGCCTACCATTTAGGCATTCAACCTCAAGATGTGATTCCCGTGTCGGCCAAACAGGGTTTGATCGGGCGCGTCAAAAACGATTTCGATCTATTCCAGCGCTCAGGAATCGAACAGCTTGAGGAACTCATCATTCAGCGTATTCTGACACACAAGGAAAAGCTGATTACCAGTAACCTGATCAATGACCTGCTTGGCATGCTTCAAAACAGCCAAGCCGCACTTCATGGTCAGCTGAGTGCGATGCATGAAGAGCAGCAGGCCTGCAGCGGGCCGTCCCCCGATAAAGCACGATTGAAACGGCTGGCGGAAAAAACCCAGACCGATTATGAGTTCTACCATAAAAAACTGATCATTCTGCGCTCAAGTCGCCGCTTGGTGGAGGCTCAGGGCTTAACCCTGCAAGGGCTGGTAGCCGAGACACACTTTGAAGACCAGGTGACACGAGTACGCGACAACATGTCCAAAAGCTGGACGACCGTCGGTATGAACCGGGCAATAGATCAGTTTTTTGACGGTCTGGAAGGCGACCTTTCCCACCTGCTGACCGAAAGCAGGCTGGCCGAACGCATGGTTGCTGCTATTTACAAACGCTATAACGATAACCCTGGCGTTCACAACCTGGAGCCATCCCCCTTACGAGCTGGCCGTCATGTTATCGCCATCCGCCAGCTACGCCAGAAATCAGAGCGCTTTCGCAGCAATCCACGAAACTTGCTCACCGAACAATCAGTGCTGGTGCGGCGGTTTTCCAACCTGATGATTAATGAAGTGCGTAATCTGTACCTGTTAGCCCAAAAAGACACGGAACGCTGGCCACGACAAGCGCTGCTGCCGGTGATGCAGTACACACTTGAGCAAAAACAACTGCTGCAACACCAAATCGGACGATTAAAGGAGTTGGCGCGCAATGATCGCCACGGCCGTGACGAAACAAAGCGCCTCGAGGAGGCCATCAGCGATCTGCAGCGCCAGCTGGAACTGGCAGAAGCCATACACCAGCAAATTCGAAAGCCCGCACCAACCCTCGCTCAGTAAAAAGCGGCTAAACTCTCCGGCGCCGTGTGATTCTCCGGCGGCAGTTGCAGCTCGCTGCCGCCGCCTTTACACTAAAACGCTTGAGCGCCGTTCCTCTGTGGCGCATCCGTATTTCTCGATTCCAGCCAGGAAGTCATCGCGCCAATGCTCGATCCATTGCCCGCAGATTCTGTTGGGCTTGTTACCCCGCAGATCTACTATTTTGATACACCGCTGGAGCTTGCTTGCGGCAAGGTGCTGAACCGCTATGAGCTGGTAGTGGAAACCTATGGCGAACTGAATGCCAGCGCCAGCAATGCGATTTTGGTTTGCCATGCTCTCAGCGGCCACCATCACGCCGCCGGTTATCACAGCGCCGATGAGCGCAAAGCAGGCTGGTGGGACAGCTGTATTGGCCCTGGCAAACCCATTGATACCCGCCGCTTTTTTGTGGTGAGCCTTAATAATCTTGGAGGTTGCCACGGCAGTACCGGCCCCAGCAGCACCAACCCAGACACCGGCTCACTGTATGGCCCGGACTTTCCTGTTGTTACGGTGGCCGACTGGGTTAACAGCCAGGCACGGCTGGCCGACAAGCTCGGCATAGAGTGCTGGGCGGCAGTGGTGGGCGGATCGTTGGGCGGCATGCAAGCACTGCAATGGAGCCTTACCTATCCCGAGCGCATACGCCACGCGGCGGTTATCGCGTCAACGCCGCGCCTGAGCGCTCAGAACATCGCCTTTAACGAGGTAGCGCGCCAAGCCATTACCAGTGATCCGGAGTTTCACGCCGGGCGTTACAGTGACAAACTCACACTGCCCCGGCGCGGTTTGATGCTCGCGCGCATGGTTGGCCACATCACCTATCTGTCTGACGCTTCCATGGGTGAGAAATTTGGCCGTGAGCTGCGCGAAGAGGCCTACAAATTCGGCTACGACGCGGAATTTCAGGTAGAAAGCTATCTACGCTATCAGGGCGAACGCTTTTCCGAATCCTTCGATGCCAACACTTACCTTCTGATGACCAAAGCCCTGGACTACTTCGACCCCGCTTACGAATTTGACGGCGATCTAGCCAAGGCACTGCAGGGCGCGCGCTGCGAATTTCTGGTGCTGTCATTCAGCACCGACTGGCGCTTTGCACCAGAGCGCTCTGAAGAATTGGTTAAAGACATGATCGCCGCACGCCGCAAAGTCAGTTACGCTGAAATTGACGCACCTTGGGGACACGACGGGTTTCTAATTCCCACGCCACGTTATACCGATGTATTTACCGCCTATCTGGACCGTGTCGCGCGGGAGGTTGGAGCATGAGAGCCGATCTTGAAATTATCCAACAATGGATAAAACCCGGCTATCACGTATTGGACCTGGGCTGCGGTGACGGCACGCTGCTCGATTTTCTGCAGCGCGAACGTGGCGCAAGCGGCTACGGTCTGGAAATCAATCCGGCGCATATCACACACTGTATGAGCCGCGGCGTGTCCGTGATAGAACAAAATCTCGACACTCAGGGGCTGGCTAACTTTGACGACAACAGTTTCGATGTCGTGCTGATGACCCAGGCCCTGCAAGCGGTACGCCGACCCGACAAAGTACTGGACGAAATGCTGCGCCTGGGCAACGAGGGCATAGTTACCTTTCCCAACTTTGCCCATTGGCGCCTGCGCTGGGGATTGGCGTTGAGCGGGCGCATGCCCGAATCCGAAGCACTTCCGTATAAGTGGTATAACACCCCTAACATACGGTTGTGTACGTTTCAGGACTTTGAAGCTCTATGCCGCCAGAAAAGCATACGCATTATCAGCCGCAAGGTTGTAGACGGCCAGCACCAGAACAGTTGGGTGGCCCGTTTGTGGCCGAACCTGCTAGGCGAAATTGCGATTTATCGCATCACAAAGGAGAGTTCACAATGACGATTGCCAAACACTCGGTTTTCATGCATTCGGCTTTTGCGCTGGTGCTGCTGTGCTGCGCCGGCCTGGCCCAAGCTGACAGTAAGAACTTCGGTGAATACACCGTTTCCTGGAGCGTGCTGCCCACCACATTCCTGACACCGGAAATTGCGAAAGAAAACAAGCTTCAACGCAGTAAAGGCATCGGTATTGTGAACGTTGCCATTCTGCAAACCAACGCCGACGGTACCTTGTCGCCGGTAGCGGGCCAAGTAGAAGGCCAAGTGACCAACGACATCCAGCAAGTTCGCTTTTTGGCATTTCGCCGCATACAGGAAGGCAGCGCGGTATATTTCATTGCCGAGTACCAGTATGGCACTGCTGAATTGCTGACGTTCAATGTCACCGCGCGCCCAACGGGTCACGATCAGGAACTGCCGGTACGATTCTCCCAAGCCCTGTTTAACGACTAAGCCTTTAACAACTGAGCCTTCAATGTCCCAGACACTGGTTATTGCCAGCAACAACCCTGGCAAAATTGCAGAATTCAATGAACTTCTGGCCCCATTGGGGCTGGCACCCGTTGCCCAGAGGGAACTGGGCGTGGGTGAAGCCGAAGAACCGGCGGTCACCTTTGTTGAAAATGCCATTCTTAAAGCACGCCACGCAGCCCGTGTTACCGGCCTGCCGGCACTGGCAGACGACAGTGGTTTGGCTGTCGACGCCCTGTGCGGCCAGCCCGGCGTTCGCTCTGCGCGTTATGCCGGCAACAACGCCAGCGATACCGACAACCTAAATGCCTTGTTGGCCAATATGGAAAACGTGCCTGACGGCCAGCGCAACGCCCAATTCCACAGCGTACTTGTTTACTTGCGCCACGCCGATGACCCTACCCCGCTGGTGTGCCATGGCCAATGGCACGGCAGCATATTGCGCCAGGCTTCAGGCGCCGGCGGTTTTGGTTACGATCCAATATTCTTTGTGCCCGAACGCAACTGCAGCGCCGCCGAGTTAAGCCGTGCAGAAAAAGGCCAGCTTAGCCACCGCGGCCAAGCGCTAGCAATGATGACCGAACAGCTGAAACACGAACTGCAGGGCACGACTTGAGTTTAAACCCGACACCTGCGGCAGTTGAACCTGCGCTGAGCCTGTATCTGCACGTTCCTTGGTGCGTGCGCAAATGCCCATATTGCGACTTCAACTCCCATGCCATTACCGGGGATATTCCTGAAAGCGCGTATTTAAAGGCGCTGCTGGACGATCTTGATCAGGATTTGCGCCTAGCCGCAGGCCGCGTCATACAAACGGTGTTTATTGGCGGTGGCACGCCATCGCTGATGAGTGGTGGTTTTTACAGCGATCTATTTCGCCAACTTAAAATAAGACTGAAATTTGCGGCAGACGCTGAAATCACTCTGGAAGCTAATCCTGGCACTCTCGAACAGGGCCGCTTTGAGGCGTTCCGCGAGGCCGGTATTAACCGGCTGTCGATAGGCGTGCAGAGTTTTAACCCAGAGCACTTAAAAGTGCTTGGGCGCATTCACGACAGCCAGGCCGCCCACAACGCCATAACAGCGGCGCGCCAGGCAGGTTTTGACAACTTCAATATCGACCTTATGCACGGCTTGCCAGGGCAAACGCCTGAACAGGCGCTGGACGACCTGACTCAGGCTTTATCGTACCGACCACCGCATTTGTCTTGGTATCAACTTACGGTGGAGCCCAACACTGAGTTCTACAGCCAGCCACCGGAGCTGCCAGACGACGATCGGCTTTGGGATATTTATAGCCAGGGCGGCGACCACCTGCGCAGCCACGGCTTTACCGATTACGAGGTATCCGCTTGGAGCCAGCAGAATATGGCGTCGCGCCATAATCTGAATTACTGGACGTTTGGCGACTATTTGGCCCTAGGCGCCGGGGGCCACGGTAAAATCAGCCAGCCGGATGGCCAGATTTTGCGCTACTGGAAAACCCGCCAACCACAAGCCTATTTGAATCGGATAGGCAGCCGCACCGCTGGCAGTGAGGCGATAGCAGTTGCCGAGCGGCCGCTGGAGTTCCTGATGAACGCGCTGCGGCTTGGCGCAGGCGTGCCTGAAAGCCTGTTTCAGCAACGCACAGGTTTACCGTTAAGCACGATTGCGGTACAACTTGAAACACTAAGGCAAGAGGGTTTGATGCACCCTCAACGCATTCAGGCCACCGAACTCGGCCAACGCTATTTGAACAGCCTGCTGCAGCGGTTTTTATAGGCGGCTATAGTTAAGGCAGCGGTCATATACTGACGGCAATATTCTTGGCGCCAGTGGCAAGGGAGCACACCCAATGGAATCTGCCCCAATTCAACGCCCGCCAGGCAGGCAGCAAACTCGGCGGAGCCTGTCTGTTCAACTAAAAGTCGGCCTTGCGCTGTCCGCACTCCTCGCTATCGCCCTGCTGCTGATCAACCAGGTGCTACACACGCCCCAGGCGCCTCAAGGCATTGTCAATCTGCAGCTGGCAGGCAATGCTGCACATACGCGCGATATATTGCAAAGCTGGAGCCCGCAGCAACAAGCGTGGGCCAGAAGCTCGTTGCTTTTGGATTTTTTACTGGTTGCGCTTTATTCCGCTACGCTGTTCCTGCTAACCCACCATCTTCTAAAAGACCGCCCCGGTGTGCGCGAACGCACGGCAGGCCGCTGGGTGCTTATTCTCTTTGCGTTGGCGGCCGTCAGCGATTGCGTTGAAAATCTGTTGCTACTGAATAATTTGAAAGAGCCAGACGACCTGACCAGCTTGGTTGTCGCGTTTTCTGCACTGGTGAAATTTACCGGTTTACTGCTGGGCAGCGCGGGGCTGGTAATTATTCGTGCCGCCCGGCGGCGCCCGCTTGGTCACGCGTGAGCTGACGAACAGGGTGTAAAGCGGAATCAAAGCGGCGGCCAGCGAACCGTTCACCGGTGTTATGCCGGCCGCCCATCAGTTGGTTCTATAAAACAGCAAGTCCCAGACACCGTGGCCCAGGCGTTCGCCGCGTTGTTCGAATTTGGTCACCGGCCGACCTTCCGGTTTCGGCGAGAAACCACCTTCACTTTGAGTATTGGCAAAGCCTTCGGAATCAGCCATCACGTCCATCATGTGTTCGGCGTAGTTTTCCCAGTCTGTGGCCAAGTGCAGAATCCCCCCAACTCTAAGCTTATGGCGAAGACGTTGAACAAATTCCTGCTGCACCAGGCGGCGCTTGTGATGGCGCTTTTTATGCCAGGGGTCCGGGAAAAATACCATCACCCGGTCAAGGCAGGCATCCGCCAGGCACAGGTCAATCACGTCGTTAGCATCAATGCTGTAAATGCGGATGTTTTCCAATCCACGGTTTTCAATGTCTTTGAGCAAGGCACCTACGCCCGGCAGGTGCACCTCCACACCAATAAAGTCCTGCTCTGGCGCGGCCTCAGCCATATCTGCCAACGAGCGCCCCATACCAAAACCAATTTCGAGATTAAGCATAGCATCGCGGCCAAACACCTGACGCGGATCAATCATGCCGTGTTCCCGAGTCAGGCCGAATTTGGGCCAGCTACGCTCGTAGGCCTTACGCTGACCCTCGGTCATTCGGCCTTGGCGCAACACAAAACTGCGTACGCCGCGGCGAGTGGTTATCGGGGACTCATCGGAGCGGACGTTTTTGGTGTCATCCTTTAGCGTATTTTCTTCAGTCATTATGCATCCTCTAACCGCTGCTGGCGGATTCTGGCGAATCGATAGGGCCAGTTTACCAGACGTCCGTTCACCAGAGTACACGGTGAGCTAACGACAGCGGCTCAAGACGACACCCGAGAATTTTGGCCGTTGCGGCGGTCTAATTGCCGATAACCCAGGGCTTCCACCAGATGGGCGCGAGCCACATCCGCACTGGCCTCAAGGTCTGCCAGTGTGCGCGCCACCCGCATTATCCGATGCAAGGCACGAGCAGACAGCCCGAGCTTTTCCATTGCCCGCAGCAGCAGTTGCTCACTGTCACCATCAAGTTGACAAGCCGTTTGCAAAGCCTTACCAGACAACTCGGCGTTCAACGTACCTCTGGCGCTCTGTAAGCTGCGAGCAGCTACAACTCGTGCCCGTACACGGGCACTGCTCTCGCCGGGCTCGCCGTGCTGCATAAATACATCACCGCCTTGCACCGGCACTTCTACGTGCAAGTCGAAACGGTCTAACAGCGGGCCAGAAATTTTCGAGCGATAGCGGATAATCTGGGCGGGACTGCACTGGCATTCGATGGCGGGGTGGCCGCTGTAACCGCAGGGACACGGGTTCATAGCACCAACAACCTGGAAGCGGGCGGGAAATGTAACCTGGCGCGCAGCGCGGCTGATGTGAATTTCGCCGGTTTCCATAGGTTCACGCAGCACTTCCAGCACTCGCCGTTCAAATTCCGGAAGTTCATCCAAAAACAGCACACCGCGATGGGCCAAAGAAATTTCCCCGGGCCGCGGACTGCTGCCGCCACCCACCATTGCCACCGCTGACGCAGTGTGGTGTGGCGCCCGAAAGGGCGGCTGGCGCCAGCCGCCCTCTACCACCGCCAGGCCGGCTACTGAATGCACGCTCGCCACTTCCATTGCAGCAGTGTCGGCAAGCGCCGGCATAATGCCGGGCAGACGACTAGCAAGCATACTTTTGCCGGTTCCAGGCGGGCCAAAAAACAAAAGGTTGTGACCCCCAGCCGCGGCCACTTCCAACGCCCGGCGCGGCACCTGCTGGCCCCGAACATCGGCAAGGTCAGGCCCGGTTGTTGCCCGCCCTCTGTCGGCACCGCTTAAATCGGCAGGTGCCAGAGGCACAAGCCGGGTCCGACCATGCAAATGCTCGCACACAGCCAATAAATGGCTGGCGGCCAGTACGTCATGTTCACTGGCCAATGCCGCTTCGGCGGCATTGGCTTGGGGTACCAATAATTGACGGCCTTCTGCGCGAGCGGCCAGAACTGCCGGCAATACGCCTTTCAAGGGTCGTAGCGCGCCATCTAGCGACAGCTCACCAACAAATTCGCAGCTGCTCAGCGCCGCAGCCGGAATTTGGCCAGAAGCCGCTAAAATGCCAAGGGCAATAGGCAGATCAAAGCGGCCACCCTCTTTGGGCAGATCTGCAGGGGCAAGATTGATGGTAATACGACGTGCAGGGAAATCAAAACCGGCGTTAATCAGGGCACTGCGCACCCGTTCTCTGCTTTCGCGCACACCGGTTTCTGGCAGGCCTACAATCGACAGTGCCGGCAAACCGCCAGACAGGTGAACCTCAACGCTGACCGCTGGCGCAGACACGCCAACACAGGCACGAGTTTGAACAATAGCAAGCATAGTAACCTTCCATGGTTATTATTTTCCGTCAGCCTTTGGTTGACTGCTCCAGTTCGGTCACGCGGGCTTCCAGGGATTCCACCATAGCGCGGGTTTTCAACAATACCGCTTGCTGGGCATCAAACTCTTCGCGAGTAACCAGTTCAAGACGCGACAGTACCGAGGCTACACTGGCCCGCGCCTGTGCTTCAAAGTCGTCTTTGGCAGCACGGGCCATATCCGGTACGAATTGACCAAACTGACTCTGCAGCTGGGAAAAAATGTCCTGTGGACCTTTCATGAACACCTCTTGTCTATTATATAAAAACGCTAAAAAACGCTTTGCAGCAACGGCTTCAAAGGCCTTTTCCTCTGCGGAATTGCCGCCCAGAAGTGTATCACACCGCTCGCCCTGCCATACTGTGACGGCGAAGGCGAATCCGCAGAGTAATAAGGATGCAAAGAGTGTAGTGGAACGCGCCATTATGACTCCATGGCACTCAAAACGCGCCATTATGGTGCAGGACAAATCAACCTAAAGCCATTAATTTAATTTTATCTTTTTGTTTTTAAAGAATTTTTTTGCGTTGGCACATCAGATGCTAAAGCCCTGTACACAATCCGCACAATTGCCGTGCGGGGTGGCCGCATCCCGGTCCCAGCCAGCAGCCTTGTGGCGCTGCCGGCTGGCACAGTTTTACCAAGGAGAAATCAATGAAACTCATTACAGCAATCATCAAACCATTCAAATTGGACGACGTGCGTGAAGCCTTGTCCGAGATCGGTGTTCAGGGTGTCACCGTTACGGAAGTTAAAGGCTTCGGACGTCAGAAGGGCCACACCGAACTGTATCGTGGCGCCGAATACGTGGTGGACTTCTTGCCCAAAGTGAAAGTAGAGGTCGCCATTGGCGATGACCTGATGGACCAGGTGATTG
>JBALXR010000061.1:0-18860 GCA_036960525.1 Marinobacter sp. | reverse complement strand
CTTTTTTGTGGCGGTTACGCCAGAAAACCAGATTGCCAGCCACGATGGCGAAGAAACCATTGACCACTTGTGGATAACCCCGCAACAGGGCTTGGCACAATACCGCAGCGGCAAGCGCCTCTTCAGTCTGCCAACCTTGCGCACCCTGCGGGTGCTGCACGATTTCACCAACACCGGCGAGGTTATGCGCTACGCCCATGCCAACCCGCCCGAGCCTCTGCCCAGCGAGCCCTGGCCTGCCCGACGCCGCGATAAAACCATCGTTCTGGAACCCGACGCGCCGGCGTACGATGAAGCCCGCAAGCTTGACCCGGAAGGTGCAGGTACCACCAACGCCGTAATTGTACCCGGCGAACCGGTAGAAATTGCCGCGGGCGTCATCCGCCTGACCTCGCCCAACCCGGGTGTGATGACCGGGCCGGGCACCAACACCTACCTTGTGGGCCACGATCGTTTCACCGTGATTGACCCGGGTCCGGAAGACCCCGCCCACATCGAACGCATTATGCAATTAACCGGTGGCCGTATTGATCAGGTGCTGGTAACCCACACCCATCAGGACCATTCGCCGGCCACCAGCCTGCTGAAACAGCGCACCGGATGCCGGCTGATCGGCCGCGCCGCACCGGCAGGCGTGTCACAGGACAGCAGTTTCAACCCGGATGAAGAGCCCGAACACGGCGACCTGATTGCCACAGACGCCGGTATCCTGAAGGTTTTACACACGCCGGGCCACGCGTCGAATCATTTGTGCTATTTGCTGTTGGAACAGGGAATGCTGTTTTCCGGGGACCACATCATGCAAGGTTCCACCGTGGTGATTAACCCACCAGACGGCGATATGAAGGCGTACCTGGAATCGCTCTATGATTTGCTAGCCGAACCGCTGAGCTTTATTGCGCCCGGCCATGGCTTCGTGATGGCGCGGCCAGAAGCGACGGTAGATTACCTAATTACCCACCGATTGACCCGAGAACGCAAAATTGCCCGGGTGCTGAAGAAGCTGGCACCAGTCAGCCTGGAAAAGCTTACCGCCAGCGCCTATGACGACGTACCGGCGACGATTCATGGGGTCGCCGCGCGCTCGGCGCTGGCACACCTGTTAAAGCTGGAGCAGGAGGACCGCGCCAGTTGCAAAGGCAGCACCTGGCATGCCACCCACCAAACCTGATTACGCCAATACCGGGCGCATTCTGCACCCGGTATTGATTTCATAGTAGCTAATTTCTTGCTGCTATTTTTTGGCAATGACCCACACCGCGTGCACGATGCCAGGAATGTAGCCGAGTAGGGTCAACAGAATGTTGATCCAGAAATGTTTGCCAATGCCCACTTGCAGAAAAACGCCCAGTGGCGGCAACAAAATGGCAATCAAAATGCGCAGAAGATCCATGGACTCCACTCCGTGTTTGATGACAAAAGCATGCTACTGAAATATTCGTTCAATCCTCCATCTATTATGCCAAATCCGGCGAAGGCTTCATGAAAACGGTATTAAACCTTTGTCACAGCCATATCAACTATCTATAAAGCGCTCTAATCTGTCGACCTTCAGGCTCGGCAGAAGCTGGGAGTCACGATCACAAGAGGTAGTATGGCTAGCAAAAACAGGGTGATGATGGCATTTTGGCAACACTTGGCCAGGCGCTCTCTGGCAAGCGCCATGGTTGTGGCGGGCGCTTTTGGCGCGCTTTCAGCCCAAGCCGACGATAACGGAGACGGCGGCACCTTAGTTGCCGACATCGCCGACTTGGATAGCGAACAGGCAACCGTAGAATCACAACCAGCCACCGGCCGCAGCGCACCGGATATCGATTTGAAGGAGGTAGCGCCGCCACCCGAACCGGCCAGTCCTGACGCCGGTGCAAAACCGCTTTCTGAGCCCATGCCAGAATCGCTGTCAGACTCGATTCAGCCCGCACCCGCGGTGGAGGCCCCAAAAATCACTGCTAGTTTCAGCCTGCTTGGCAGTGATATTCGCCCGGGCATTTCTACCCGCCTGGCTTGGTCTCCCAACATCCAGATTGCCGGTCTGTCGCAGCCAACGCCGGTTCTGGTGGTCAACGGCATCAACCCCGGACCTACCCTGTGCCTGACCTCGGCCATTCACGGCGACGAGCTAAACGGCATCGAAATTGTGCGCCGTACCCTGTATGACCTAGACGCGACCAAACTGTCCGGGCGGGTTGTGGGTGTACCAATTGTGAATCTGCCGGGTTTCGAGCAAGGCAGCCGTTACCTGCCTGACCGCCGCGACCTCAACCGGCACTTTCCCGGCAGCTCCGACGGCAGCCTGGCGGACCGTATTGCCCACTCGCTTTTTACCCAGGTTATCAACCATTGCGACATGCTGGTGGACATTCATACCGGCTCGCAAAAGCGCACTAACCTGCCGCAGCTGCGCGCCGATATGAACAATCCGGATGTAGCAGCCTTCACCCTCGGCTTTGACCGCATGGCGGTGGTGCACAGCAGTGGTTCACCCGGTATGTTGCGCACCGCGGCAGTTAACGCCGGTATCCGCTCAGTTACTCTGGAAGCCGGGGAATCCCACCGAATTCAAGAACACCAGATAGAAGCCGGGGTGAACAGCCTTATCAGCCTGCTGGAAAAACAGGAAATGATTTCGCGGATGTTTGTGTGGGGTGCACCCGAGCCGGTTTACTACGACTCACTGTGGGTGCGGGTTAATCACGGTGGCATTCTGTTCAGCAAGGTGGGCCTGGGCGACAAGGTGAGCAAGGGCGATCTGATGGGCCATGTTACCGACCCCATTACCAACGCCCAGTATCCGGTGCGAGCCACTCGCAGCGGGCGGTTGATTGGCATGGCGGTAGACCAGGTGGTTATGGCGGGATTCGCCGCCTACCACCTGGGTACCAAAGCTGACAGCCCGGAATTTCACGCCAACGGCGAGCTTGACCACGCCGACAGTGCGGGAATGGGAGAGAGCGCAGAAGCTGTAGAAGGCGGCGACGATCTCATCGACAACGATGGATAAGCGCAGCCCCGCCACTCATCGTAAATCTACTGCCGAGCGCTAAGCGCCGCCTGGATACGCTCAATTACCAGCTCCAGGGTGGCTCGCGGGCAACCAATGTTCAGGCGCATAAAACCGCTGCCGCTAGCGCCAAACGAAACACCCGGATTCATACCGACACCGGCATGTTTTACAAACAAGCGCTTCAGGCCGGTGTCGTCCAAGCCCAGTGCGCGGCAGTTCAGCCACATTAGATAGGAGCCCTCGGGGGCGCTCACGTCTATACCCGGCAGGCGCTGGGCAACCTGGTTCACCACAAAGTCGCGGTTGGCCTGAAGGTAGACCATCAACTGGTCTAGCCAGGGGCCGCCATGGCGGTAACCGGCTTCAAAACCGGCCACGCTGAACGGGTTGCTCTGGGGCATGTGGAACGATTCCAGCACATCCGCCATTTTCTGCCGTAGCCCGCTGTCGGCAATCACCATAGCCGACAGGCCAAGGCCGGGAATGTTGAAGGTTTTACTCGGGGCAATGGTGGTGATTAACTGGTCGTCAGGGCGTGCAAGAGCAGCCAGCATTCGGTGTCGGGGGCTGTCGGAAAACACCAGGTCGCAATGAATTTCATCGCTCAGCAGCACCAGTTTGTGGCGCCGGCAAATGTCGAGCACCGCCGTCAGCTCCGCTTCAGACCACACCCGGCCAACCGGATTATGAGGTGAACACAGCAGCAGCATTTTTGCCTGTGGACGCGCCGCACACTGCTCCAGGTGGGCCAGATTCATGCGGTAGTACAAACTGCCGTCTTCCTGCTTTTCGGCCAGCAGCGGATTTTCCAGAATCTGGCGCCCGGTCTGTCGCACCGAACTGAAGAACGGTGGGTATACAGGCGGCTGAATAATGACCTCGTCGCCCGGGTCAGTGCAGGCCATACAGGCGGCGTGTAATGATGGCACCACTCCCGGCGCCATCAGTACCCATTCGCGCTGAAAGCTCCACTGGTGGCGCTGACGAAACCAGTCGCCCATGGCGCTGTACATGCTATCGGGAAACATCGTGTAACCATACACCGGATGCTGGGCGCGCTCGCTCAGCGCGTCCGTAATTGCCTGCGGCGCGGCAAAATCCATATCGGCAACCCACACCGGCAGTACATCGGCGCGGCCGAACACCGCTTCGCGGGCGTCCAATTTTACCGCATGGGTATTTTCTCGGTTTACCGGCTGATCAAAATCTATGTGGGACACATGTCACTCCCTGAAATTGCCACAAGCAAGGCCGTTCGCCGTTGCGAGCCTGACTCAAGCTTGAGGTTATAATTGATTGATAGCAAAGTATCAGCATACATCACAAGGCTTCGTAATCCATGTCTCAAACCGCCGCCGTTGTTCGCACTTCCCGTCCCAATTTTCTGGTGATGGCCCCGCTGTGTGTGGGTCTGGGAGTTGCGCTGGCCTGGCGGTTGCCAGAATCTCCACCTTTATTAGATACCCTATTGGTGTTCATGGGTGCGCTGCTGGCCCACGCCGCGGTGAATATGCTGAACGAATACGAGGATTTTACCTCCGGGCTGGATTTGTACACCCGTCGCACGCCGTTTTCAGGCGGCAGCGGCGCCCTGCCAAAGCTGCCATCAGCGGCGCGCTCCGTTTTACTGGCGGCATTGGTGACCTTGGGCCTGGTGGTGGCCATTGGCCTGTATTTTTTGACGCAACGGGGCTTGCCGATGCTGATACTGGGGGGCGCCGGCGTTGCTCTGGTGCTTACCTACACCCGCTGGATTACCCGTTCGCCCCTGATGTGCCTGCTGGCTCCCGGGCTGGGGTTTGGCCCTGTGATGGTGCTGGGAACTCTGGTAGCACTGGGTGCGCCAATCGATGCTGCGGCTGTTACGGTGTCTGTTATCAGTCTGTTGCTGGTAAGCACACTACTATTGATGAACCAGATTCCCGATGTCGAAGCCGATCGCCGTGGCGGCCGCTATCACGCGGTAATTGTGCTGGGCGTCTATAGAGCTGCGTGGCTAGCCGGAGCCATGTTGTTGGCCTGTTATGGCGTACTCGCGCTGGCTTTGGTCAGCGGCTGGTTACCGCCGGCAGCGGCGCTGGGTTTTACAACTCTGCCGCTGGCGTTATGGATTGCCTTTAGATTACCCCAGGTGGCAGACGATCATCACCGCCTACCAACGGTTCTAGCCATGAACGTAGCAGGCCTGCTTGCCACACTGGCTTTGCTGATTATCGGGCTGAGCATATAACGGGAGGCAGCAATTACGCCCGAAGCTCGTTTCAGTGCTGATGACTGTCGCTGTTTATTACAGTATTTAATCAATATTACAAATCGTTACAGGGCGCATAGTGCAACCTGCTCTACGGAGCAGCCTGCTATAGTGATTGCTCCGGGCATCATGAGTTGTTCCGGACATTTTTTGTTGTGACAAGGAGTTGCCATGAGTGTTGTGCTTCTGTTGTTGAGCGCGCTGGTACTGATTTACCTAAGTATTGGCGGAAAGACGGCCAGCATTGTGCTGAGCGTTGCCACGCTGATTGGCTTGGCCCAAGACGACTGGCACCTGGTCAGCTTTCTATTCGGCGGGCTGGCCCTGGCTTTGGCGTTAATTCTGCTAAATCCCGGCGATCTGCGACTCAATAAGTTCAGCCGGCCATTGCTGAACTGGGTGCGCTCACGCTTGCCACAATTGTCAGATACCGAGGCCGAAGCGCTGAAGTCCGGCTCGGTGGATTGGGACGGCGAGCTGTTTTCCGGCAAACCACAGTGGTCGAAACTGCTGGGCGCCAAGCCGGCGCACCTGACCAGCGAAGAACAAGCGTTTCTGGATGGGCCGGTTGAAGAACTCTGCGCCATGCTGAACGACTGGGAAATTACCCACGAGCATTATGATTTGCCCGAAAAAGTCTGGGCGTTTATACGCGGTAATGGCTTCTTTGGGCTGGTCATACCCAAGAAAGACGGCGGCATGGGGTTTTCTAACACCGCGCACTCCGAAATCGTGATGAAAATATCCACTCGCAGCGTGTCCACCGCGGTCACCGTCATGGTGCCCAACTCTCTTGGGCCCGGTGAACTGTTGATGCACTACGGCACAGAGGCTCAAAAACAGCATTATTTGCCACGCTTGGCCGGCGGCCAGGAAATTCCCTGTTTTGCTCTGACATCACCAGTGGCAGGCTCTGATGCCGGCGCTATTCCAGACAAAGGCATTGTGTGCAAAGGCCAGTGGAAGGGCGAAGAAGTACTGGGCCTGAAAGTCACCTGGAACAAGCGCTACATCACGCTTGCGCCGGTGGCCACCCTGATTGGGCTGGCCATCAAAGTGTATGACCCGGACGCCCTGTTGGGCGACAACGCCGACATTGGTGTGACCTGCGTGATGGTGCCGCGGGATACCGATGGCGTGCACGCCGGCGCCCGCCACTTACCCATGAATACGGTGTTCATGAACGGCCCGACATGGGGTAACAACGTCTTTATTCCCATGGACCAGGTAATCGGTGGCCAGGACATGCTGGGCAAAGGCTGGACTATGCTGCTGGAATGCCTGTCTATCGGCCGCTCTATTTCGCTGCCGGCTTTGGGCACAGGCGCCGGCAAAGTTGCCAGCCTGGCTACCGGTTCTTACGCCCTGACCCGAGAACAATTCGGTCGCTCTATCAGCCAGTTTGAAGGCGTGCAAGAAGCGCTGGAACCCATCGCCGGTTATACCTGGATGATGGACGCCGCGCGCTTGCTCACGGCCGGTATGCTAGACCGCGGCGTGCGCCCGGCCGTGCCTTCCGCGCTACTGAAATACCGCAACACTGACCTGATGCGCATTGTGATAAACCACGCTATGGACGTCGTTGCCGGCCGCGGGGTTATCACCGGACCACGCAATTTCCTGGCACGCGCCTACCAGGCTATACCCATTGGTATTACCGTAGAAGGCGCCAACATTCTTACCCGCAGCCTGATGGTGTTTGGCCAGGGCGCCATCCGCTGCCATCCATTTATTGTTGACGAAATCGCGGCGGCTGGCATGGAAGACCAAAATCAGGCTGCCAAAAAGTTCGATGGCGTTTTCTACCACCACCTGGCACACACCACCCGCAACGGTTTGCGCGCACTGGTATTGGGCTTAACCGGCGGCCTGGCCGAGCCGGTGCCGCGCCAAGGCAACCTGAAACCTTACTACCGCCAACTGGCGCGGTTTTCGGCGGCCCTTGCGCTAATGACCGACGTTACCCTACTTTCCGTAGGCGGCGGTCTGAAGGCTCGTCAGCGCCTGTCCGGGCGCATGGCCGACTGCCTTGTACAGCTGTATTACGCCACCGCAGTGATCAAACAATGGCACGAAGAAGGCTACCCGGAAGAACAACGCCACATGGTGGAATGGTGCCTGAAAACCTGCCTGCGCGATTTGCAGGGTTCCATGCGTGAAGCCATCATCAACTTCCCGGTTCCAGCCCTGCGCTGGCCCCTGCGATTATTGGTATTCCCCTTGGGCGCGACAGGCCTGAATGGCCCCGACGATCGCTTGGGCACCAAAGTAGCTGCCAGCATTGTAGAAGACACACCGCTGCGCCAGCGCATTCACCGCGGCGCCTACATACCCACAGACAGCAACGACTCTCTGGGCCGGGTGCTGAACGCCTACCGTCTGGCCAACGAAACCAGCGATATGCGCGCCCGCCTGCACCAGGCTATTCGAAACCGTGATGAAGACGACTTGGACCGCATTGCCCTGCTGATGGGCCACGAACGCAAACAGCTGGTCGACTGGGCCTGCGCCCAAGGCGTGGTGAAAGCCGATGAGTGCGAAAAACTGGAAGAGGCGCTCACCGCGCTCTACGACGTTATTCGCGTGGATGCGTTTGACAGCGACGGCCTGAAAGAGCTTTCAAAGTGCGCCACTGGCAAACGCAAAGTGGTCGAACGCCCCACAGGACACTGATCGATGGGCCGGCAAGCCCACAAAGATTGCCGGCGCCTTTATTTCGATAGCTTAGCTATCAAATAGACGCTTAGATATTAGATAGGTGCTTATATATTAGATAGGTACTAAACAGCATTCAGGTTGACCAAAGCCACGGCTATACTGCTCTGTTGCATCCATTCCGCGTTTTCTGAGGTTATTCATGTCTGGCAAAACCGTTGGCAGCGCCATCTTTCTGCTGGTGATCGGCAACGCCATGGCGTTAATTTCCGATGTTCTGATAAAACTGCTGGAACCCGGCGCGCCCATATTCCAATTCGCCTTCCTTCGCTGCGTGATAACTCTGCTGCTGCTATTACCACTGGCCAAAAAAATAGACCGACGCCAGTTCTTTGCTGGCACCGGCATTCACGCCATCCGCGCCCATGTTCACCTTATTGGCATGCTGTGCATGATCATCGCTTTGGCCAACTTACCCCTGGCTACCGCCAACGCCGTATTCTACGCCGCGCCCATACTGGTAATGCTGTTATCAGTCGTTATCTTCCGCGAACGCCTGACACCCCTGAGCGTGATTGCCGTATTCAGCGGCTTTGCCGGCATTATTCTGATATTAAGGCCCATAGATTTCACTTGGGCGGCGTTTGCGGCCCTGGGCTCGGCGTTTTCACTGGCCATCAACGCCGTACTGGTGCGTAAACTGCCAAAGCAACAAACCACCGTGCACAAACTGGTCCTGAACTACCTGCTGATTATTCCCGCTGCCGGCGCACTGGCCATCTGGGACTGGCAGCAAGGCTCACGCTGGAGCACCGACTTGGTCATCATCGCCGCCGGCTCCTCCATGTTCACACTGGGTTACAACATCACCGTACTTCTGGCTTACCGCCAGGTAGACGCCAACCAGGTCACCAGCGCTGAATACACCGGCCTGATCTGGGCCGTCGCCATCGGCTGGATTTGGTTCAACGAAGTCCCCGACTTATGGTTCTTGGCCGGTAGCCTGATGATCGTAATACCGCTAATCCTGATCGGCCTGACCCAAAGAAGAAAATACCCGGCAAGAGGCTTCAACCCGGCACTGCGGAATTCAAAAAAATAAAAAACGGGGACAGATTTGAAATCTGTCCCCGACTTTCGGCTCGTTACCTAGCCACCAATCCCGAAGCTGTAATAAACCCAGACACCCCGGTCAACACTATTTCGGCCGCCATCGCTGACAAAATCAAACCACTGATCTTCGACATAATATTAAGCCCATTCTTACCCATCGCCTTTTCCAGATAACCCGACAACCGCAACAACACAGCCAGAATCAGCAAACTCGACACCAACCCCAACAGGCCACCAGCCACCGCCGCAACCTGCTTCAGCTCCGCACCGTAAACCAGAATTGCACCAATAGTAGCTGGGCCAATCATCACCGGAATCGCCAGGGGCACCACCGCAATATCATCGCGGCTGTCATCTGGCAGACCCGTGGCGTGGCTGCGAGTACCATTGTTAACCAGACTGATAGCCGTCAAAAACAGCAGTGTGCCCGCACCAATGCGGAACGAATTGAGAGTAATTCCAATGGCACCAAACAACAGAGGACCGGCAAAAAATAGAATCACACCCAATACCAGCGCCGATATGCAGGCACGGCGAATGATCGCGGTTTTCTCGTCCGCCGGCAGCCCGCGGGTTAACGCCAAAAACATGGTCACCACGAAAAACGGCGCAAGCAAAAACAAAAAGCGGATAGAGCTGCTGATGTAGGTCGAAAAAAACAATTCAATCATTGCCGAAGAATTCCACAGAAGAAATTTTGGGGCGCCAAGCATAATCTCCTCACCCCAGATTTGCCGTAAGGAAGTGAACCTACTCAACGTCATAAAAACAGCGAAAAATATAAAATTGATTAAAATAAAACGGGCTGCAAATGCAGCCCGTTTTATTTATCCACTCTTCCCGATTTACTGCGTGGCGTTATAATTGTAAGACTGCACTACTCCGTTGCCATCAAACGTGATAATCAGGTCTTCGGTTTTGTCGTCGCCAAACGCAGACCAGCGATACTTGCCGTAAGTCCAGGTGCGCTTACCGTCTTTCATACCTATACGCCAAGGCTCACCGAACAACGCCTGCACTTCTGAGCGAGTGGTTTCATTGACTGTAATTTGGTCAACATTATGGGTGGCAAAATCCTGGCCCACAGATGCGCAACCTGCAAACGTCAGGGTAGCGGCCATCAACACGGCTGCCGAGATCTTTTTAACAAACATCGCCTTCACTCCTGTGGAAACTACTCTGCATTTTTCGACCTGTATCATAGCGCCAATCGGGTGACAGAAAAAACAAACCCAACCATAATACCTGCAAGAACCCACTATAAGCCGGGGTAAGCTCACCCGCTCTGCGGACCTGTCATTCAGCACGGAGAGATTCACCTTTGCCTGTAGAAGAACCCGGAAGCCTGCTTATCGCCACTGTTGCCTTCAGTGCGCTGGTCGCGACCGTAGTACTGATTCATCACGAAGTGCTGGTGCGGCTGAGCAGCGTACTGGGGAAAATGGGTAATCATCACCATTTCCGCCTGATTGTGGCCGTGCTGGGTGTTCTGGCCGCTCATGCTCTGGAAGTATGGATTTTTGCCATAGCGTACTTTGCTATGCACCATACCCTCGGCTGGGGGCTTCTGGTTGGTAACTTTAACGGCAGCCTTCTGGACTGCGTTTACTTTTCGTTCAGCACATTTAGCACCGTCGGCTACGGTGACATTGAGCCTATAGGCAACCTGCGTTTTCTGACCGGTATTGAGGGCCTGACCGGGCTGGTACTGGTGGGCTGGAGTGCGTCTTTCCTATTTATGGAAATGCAACGTTACTGGCCACGGCGTTAAAACACCCCCGCAATACATTCATTACTTGAGCTGAATCAAAGGCGCCCTGAAATAGCGCGCCTCTTTTTTTAATAATTGCGCTAAATCAAAATTGCCTTTGTAACAACCATTACTCTTACCGCCAATACAAATCGAAACCCGGAGATTTACCATGTTCCGTACTTTCAGAATTGGTGTTTTGGCTGCGGCCGTAATGGCGGTTGCACCGGCTGCTCAGGCTTTTGAAGCTGGTGATTTTATTCTGCGCGCTGGTGTTGCTCATGTTGCGCCGGACGGATCTAGTGAACGCATCAATGTAGCTGGCAATCCGGTTCTAACTGCAAACCCCCGGGTTGATGTTGACGACAACACGCAGCTGGGTATTCGTGCCACCTATATGTTCACCAGCAACATCGGTATCGGCTTGCTGGGTGCTACTCCTTTCAAACATAACATCATAGGCGCTGGAACACTTGGCGCTGCAGGCAAGCTGGGTGAAACCAAGCACCTGCCACCAACGCTGACATTGCAATACTATCCAATGCATAACTCCTCGGTCTTCCAGCCGTTTGTGGGCTTAGGCGTGAACTACACGACCTTCTTTGAAGAGAAAACTGACCCAACCTTAACGTCCGCGCTCGGAGCAGCCTCCACTGAACTAAAGCTCGATGACAGCGTGGGTGTTGCCGTAGAAATAGGCATGGATTATATGCTAAGTGAGAATTTTGGTCTTAACGCAGCCGTCTGGTGGGCTGATATCAACACCGATGCCACCATTACCGCCTTTGACTCAGCGGGCAATGTTGCAGCGCGTACCGACAAATTTGAAGTCGAAATCGACCCAATGGTCTACATGGTAGGTTTCACCTACAAGTTCTGATCCCTTGCGGATAGTCTGCTGAGCCGCCGGCCTAGCAGACTCTGAAAGTACTCCCTATTACGGGGCCCTTTTTTTACACGGTCCCGTTTTTTTTCGAATTCTGAACATAAAAAAACGGAGCCGAAGCTCCGCATTTTTTAACCTGCTAGCTCATGCGCTTGTGGCTTCAGGCGCCCTGGCGCTGGCCTGAACGTCCACGTTGGCCGCCATTGCCACTACGGCCTGTGCTGCGGCCGCCGGGCTTGTCGCCAGACCGGCCATTGCCGTTTCCACCGCTGCGGTTACGGGCTTTGCTGGGATCGGCCTTGGCTCTGGGCGCAAGTGCCACGTGGTTCTTCGGTTCAAAGCCTTCCACTTCCTTGCGCGGCAGCTGTTTTTTGATCAGCTTTTCGATACCCACCAGCATGCTGAGTTCGTCAGCGCTTACCAACGACAAGGCGTGGCCACTTTCACCGGCGCGGCCGGTACGGCCAATGCGGTGAACATAGTCTTCCGGCACGTTAGGCAGCTCAAAATTCACCACCTGGGGCAACTGCTTAATATCCAGACCGCGAGCGGCGATGTCGGTCGCTACCAGTACACGGATATCACCCTGCTTGAACTCGGCCAAAGCACGGGTACGGGCGCCTTGGGACTTGTTGCCGTGAATCGCAGCAGCGGTAATGCCGTCTTTGCCCAGTTTCTCGGTCAGGCGGTTGGCACCGTGCTTGGTGCGGGTAAATACCAGCACTTGTTCCCAGCTGTTGTCGCGCACCAGTTTGCTCAACAGCGCCGTTTTCTGGCTCTGATCCACCGGATACACCGACTGAATAACGCTTTCGGCGGTGGTGTTGCGCACAGCAACGTCAATCTGCACCGGGTCGTTCAGCAGGCCCTTGGCCAGGGTGCGAATTTCGTTGGAGAAGGTTGCAGAAAACAGCAGGCTCTGGCGCTTTGCAGGCAGCATGGCCAGAATCTTACGGATATCGCGAATAAAGCCCATATCCAGCATTCGGTCGGCTTCGTCCAGCACCAGAAATTCTACTTCGTTAAAACGCACGGCGTTCTGCTGATACAAATCCATCAGGCGGCCGGGTGTGGCTACCAGTACGTCCAGCCCTTTGCGCAGCTTCATCATCTGCGGGTTGATTTTCACACCACCAAATACCACAGCCGCGCGGGTAGGCACGTATCGGCTGTAAAGGTTCACGCTATCGTGCACCTGGGCGGCAAGTTCGCGGGTAGGCGTCAGAATCAGCACGCGCGGGCCTTTGCCAGTACGCGGGTTCTGCTCCAGCATCTGCAGTATCGGCAGGACAAAACCGGCGGTTTTACCGGTGCCGGTTTGCGCGGCGGCCATCACGTCTTTACCAGCCAATACTGCTGGAATGGCTTTTAACTGAATGGGTGACGGGGTTTCATAACCTTGGTCCAAAGTGGCACGGACTAGCGGCTCAGACAAACCGAGTGAAGAAAAACTCATAATAGATTAACTCTTGATTGTTCTGCCTCCACGAACACCGTTGTGGGCGAATGCGGGCAGATGCCATGAAGATTCATGGCGTAAAAGACGACTACGGTCACACGCCGTTAACGGGGTGACGTCCTCTGACAGGTCGTATGGATGGTTCGCATGTGGGCTTTCAGCCTAAAACTGCGGAATCCCTAGAGGCAGGATTGCGCAGACAATAACAGAGGGTTTTGGCACACGCCATAGGTGATTACCATAAAGCCAGGGCGCAGGACGCTTTTCACCAGATCGCACGGAATGAAACGAGGGCTTAAGAGGGCTTAACTCGTAGGCGAGCTACGCCAGAACGAGCGTCAAGCTGGCCGCCAGCGCACTGGCAACGATTAACCCCAACAGAGCCAGGCTGAGGCTCCAGCGCAATGACGCGTCTACCGCTTTGTAACCGGTCAAACGCTCCATAATCAGCGCGTTGGCGGCAAACGGTGTACCAAAGGCGGTAATTCCCCAACCGGTGACCATGGCAAAGCCCAAGCCCACCAGAGCATTTTCTGGCCAAACGGCACCCAGAATACCGCCGGCCAGGGTGCCAATCACAATCGGGTTTACGCCACCCAATCCGGCGATGAAAAACACCCAAGGCACGGCTGCGGCCAGTACCGGCCAAAGCCAGTCGGGCAGGTTAAAATCACCCTTAATCTGGCCCAGCACTGCGGCGCTGATGACCGCGCCAATAAACGCCGAGCCGCCCACAATCGCCAGCTCGTTGCTAACGTTAGCCATGCTCACCAGAGGCGGATTGGTCCGGCGGCTCCAGGCCAGCAGCCGGGCACTGACCACCGCGCCCATGCAGCTGAGCGTAACGGCGTAGGCATAGGTAAGCTGAAACTGATGGCTAAGTAAGAAAACACCGGCACAAATTGCCAGAATCAAAGCGCAGAATCGAAACCAGGGTGCCAGGCCATTGGCGCTGGCGCCAAAAACTCCAACCTGAGCGGGCTCTATTTCAGATTCCAGCTCAGGTTCACGCCAGATCAACCCAAAAAACAGCAAGCCTATGGAAAAAGGAATGGTGAGCATCAGCAACTGAAGGCTGCTAAGACCCGGCAGCAAAGTCAGTGTAAGCACCACAGAAATCGACAGCGGCGAAAAAGTAGGCGAAACACCAAAGCCCCTGAGCACGGCGCGGGTGGCATTGCGAGTAGCCGGTGAGTCACCGTTGCTGCGAATACGTTCACCCACCACACTTCCGACCACCGCTACTGAACCAAAATTGAGCGGTATCGACACCATAGCGGTACCAAAGGCCAGACTGAGATAACGCACCCGTGGCCGCCCGCCAAAAAGACTGACCGAAATTTTTTGCAAATCTGAAGTACGGCCCAGCACCGACGATAGCAGCATAACCGCCAGCACCAAACCAGCTAGGCGGCTCATATTTTCCGCCGCTGCCGCAATCATCCCTGAGTCACGGCCCAGGGCAAACGCCAACGCAAAACCCGCCACTAGAAAAACCACCTTGGGTACCAGGCGCATATCCCGCCAGCCCAGAATAACCGCTAGGCTGACCGCTGCAGCGCCTAAACCGGCTGTGCCGGGAAGCAATGCCAGGATGGCGGCAATCAACGCAATGTAAGCAATGGCAGAACGCATCAGCAACAAAGGAGCGTATCTCTGTGTGGCAAAGTGGGGGATGTTACGAACCCAGGCCGAACCAGGTCTTAGAAATTATGAATATTCCCGTGTTTTGCCCCGGACTTTATCAGTCCGCAGTAGCGGCTCGGGCGAAATTCTCCAGGGCAGCTCCTACTTTCGCCAACACCGGGTCACAACCTTCGATAGCATGGCGAGTTTTCAAATACTGCGAATCGTTATAGCCAAGCCAGACCTCGCCATTTTCGTCCTCCCAGATCAGCGCTTTCTGGGGCAAGTCCACGGCGACAGTTTGTGAGCATTGCATCAGCGGCGTGCCCACTTTTGGGTTACCGAAAATCACCACCTCGGTGGGCCGTAATTCCATGTTGACCGATTCAGCCCCGGCAGCGTGATTAATCCGGTTCATGATTTTCATGCCGTTATTACTCAAAGCCGCTTCAAGTTTATCGGCCGTAGACGCTACGCTATGATTGCTTTTCACCACAATCAAGCCGTCTGCGGCCAAAGCAACGCCTGAACTCAACAAAAAAAGAAAGGGCAAAAAAATCATTCTGAACGTGTTCATAGCATCTCTCTTCTTTTGTGAAATGTGGATTTCAGTGTAGACCATTCGGCTTTCCTACAAAGATTAGCCGGGCCCCCAGAAAGTATATGCGCTGGCCCTGCCAGACGGCAGCACGCTGCGGGCGAAGATTTCGCAACAGGTTCTGCGGGTTACGGAATCTGACAGCTGGGCTGGAATTCAGGCCTCCTATCTGGGCAAATAATAACCAACAACGACACTCGGTTCCGTGATCGGCTATAGAGCCGTCGGTAAACAGGAACTCGCGCAGGTACTTGTCCATGGTCGGGTCTTTACGCCGAATCCATTCCAGCACCATCGCAGCGTGTTCTTTTTCTTCGTCGCGGTTGTGCGCAAGAATGGCTTTAAGCTCTGCGTCTTTGCAGGAATCTACACGCTGTGTTGAACCAGTCAACGGTTTCAAACTCTTCCATTAACGAGCTGATGGCCCTGTGCATGTCCCGCGTTTCATCTGACAATTCGCCAACCGGTTCGTGATAGCTGTCATTCGCCATGGCATGTTCCTCATCGCTGTGTGGTGAATAGCAAAAGGCCCTGTTACGCAGTGCTGCGCTGCGTAACAGGGCCTTTTGAACATAGCCGATAGCAGCTCGTTTGGACAGGCGGTCAGCCGCGAAAGCCCTTACCCACCAAATAGACCTCCCGCGAGCGTGCACGGGAAGAGTCCGGTTTGCGCACCACCACTTTGTCGAACTGTTCGCGCACGGCTTTCACGTAGCCGTCATAACCTCCACCGTGGAATACCTTGGCGACGAAACTGCCTTTGGGTTTTAGCACCTGGCTCGCCATGTCGAGCGCAAGCTCGATCAAATACATAGACGCGGCCTGGTCCGCTGCGTTCACACCGCTGATATTAGGTGCCATGTCTGAAATCACCACATCGACTTTTGCATCGCCCAGTACCGCCATAATTTCCTCAAAAACAGCGTTCTCGGTAAAATCGCCCTGAATAAATTCGACACCGGCAACGGCATCCATGGGCAGAATGTCCGAGGCTATTACTCGACCTTTATGCCCCACCAGGTCGGTGGCCACCTGGGACCAGCCGCCAGGCGCAGAACCCAGATCCATCACCGTCATAGTGGGTTGGATGAGCTTGTCTTTGGCGTTAATTTCAAGAAGTTTGTAGCTGGCACGGGAGCGGTAGCCGTCCAGTTGCGCTTTTTTCACAAAAGGATCGCTGACGTGCTCTTCCAGCCAACGGTTACTGCTTTTTGATCGGGCCATAGTGTCTCTTTATCAACCGAACGATAGTGGCTCTTTAGGAGTTCAGTTATTAGTCGGGTTATAAGTCAGGTGATTGTACGCCGAGGGCCAGGGCGCCGCAAAAGCGCCTTGCAGGTCGGCACCAGCGCACTGACAGCAAACCGGCAGCGACGTACAATAGCGCCACTTAGTTAGCCGCCTCCTTAGCTCTGCACACTACCGGGACATAACCGTGAAGCTGGACGACATCAAAAAATTGCAGCAAAAAAAATATCGCCAGGCTTTCGGGCACTATTTAGTGGAGGGCGAGCACCTGGTGCTGGAATTGCAAAAAGCAGCCAGCTGCCAGCCCGCGTTAAAGGCTTCAGAACTTTACGTAACGGCAGCTTATGAGCACTGGCAAAGCCCGTTCACCACTCACGTCATCGGCGAACGCCAGATGGCCCGGTTAGCCGATACCAAAACACCCCAGGGTATTTTGGCGATAGTACCTATAATAGTGCCTATGACTCAGGCACAAGAGCCGCCAGCCACCGACCCACAGTACAGCCCTGAAAAAGCCATTTATCTGCACGAAGTGCAGGATCCAGGCAATTTGGGCACCATTTTACGCACACTGGCCTGGTTCGGCGGTTTTCGCTGCCTGCTTAGCCCCGGCAGCGTTGACCCTTACAATCCAAAAGTAGTGCGCGCCAGCATGGGCGCGATATTTCATGTGCCGCTGGAAACCGATGTTGAGCTAGCCAGCCTGAGTGAGCGATTTCACCGTCTGGCTTGCCTTGACCTGAATGGCCGCAGCTTAACCGAGACCGGCTTCGCCGACCACGACTGCTATTTGTTCGGCAACGAAGCTCGCGGGATTCCGGCTCAAGCCCTCAATGAACTAAACGCCACCGCCTACATCATAAATGGCAAAGGCCAGATTGAATCTCTCAATCTGGCCTCGGCGGTCAACATTTGCAGCTGGGAGCTAATGCGCAGCTAATTATTTATCAGCGAGGGCGCACCAGAAAATACTCTTCAACACCTACTCGTCAACAGAGTTACGAATCAGGAAGTCGAATGCGCTAAGGGCTGCCTTGGAGCCTTCGCCCATGGAAATCACAATCTGCTTGTAGGGCACGGTGGTGGCATCACCGGCGGCAAACACACCCGGAATACTGGTTTCGTTGCGCTCGTTGATGATTACTTCGCCGTGCTTACTGAGCTCGATGTCACCTTTTAGCCACTCGGTGTTGGGTATCAGGCCAATTTGTATGAACACGCCTTCCAACTCTACGTGAACATTTTCACCGCTGTTACGATCGGTGTAGTCCAGGCCATTTACCTTGCCGTTGGCACCAGTTACTTCGGTGGTCTGGGCCGATACCGCGATATTCACGTTTTTCAAACTGCGCAGCTTACGCTGCAGCACTTCATCAGCGCGCAATTCAGCACCAAATTCCAGCAAGGTTACGTGGCCAACAATACCGGCCAGGTCGATGGCGGCTTCCACGCCTGAGTTGCCGCCGCCAACTACCGCTACGCGCTTGCCTTTGAACAACGGGCCGTCGCAGTGCGGGCAATAAGCCACGCCCTTGTTGCGGTAGGTGTCTTCACCGGGAACACCCAGCTGGCGCCAGCGGGCACCGGTCGACAGTACCACTGTACGGGCTTTCAAAGAGGCACCGTTAGCCATCCGGATTTCATGGGGCATGCCCGGCTTTGTCGCCGGAATCAGCTTTTCGGCCAGCTGCATGTTCATGATATCCACACCGTACTCTATTACGTTCTGCTCCATCGCGGCCACCAACTTGGGACCTTCGGTGTAGGGCACGGAAATCAGGTTTTCAATGCCCATGGTGTCGGCAACCTGACCACCAAAACGTTCGGCAGCAATGCCGGTGGAAATGCCTTTACGGGCTGCATAAACAGCCGCTGCGGAGCCGGCAGGGCCGCCGCCAATGACCAGCACTTCGAAAATGCCCTTCTGACGAAGTCTATCGGCTTCACGGGCGTCGGTGTTGGTGTCCAGCTTGGCTACAATTTCTTCCAGCTTCATACGGCCCTGACCAAACAGCTTACCGTTCAGGTACACGCTGGGCACCGCCATAATTTCACGCTCTTCCACTTCGGCTTGGAACAAGGCGCCGTCAATGGCGGTATGCTTCACGCTTGGGTTGAGCACACTCATTAGGTTCAGCGCCTGCACCACGTCCGGACAATTCTGGCACGACAGCGAGAAATAGGTTTCGAATTCGAAGTTGCCGTCGAGCTCCTGAACCTGCTGGATCAGCTCCGGGGTGGCCTTGGAGGGATGCCCACCCACCTGCAAC
>JBALXR010000060.1:0-18927 GCA_036960525.1 Marinobacter sp. | reverse complement strand
GATGGAAGAAGCCATACGCCTCGGTGCTGATGTGGTTGGGGGCATCCCCCACTTCGAGTTCACGCGGGATTACGGCACTGAATCCGTTCGATGGCTGATGGAGCTCGCCCACAAACATGACCTGCTGGTCGACGTTCATTGCGACGAAATCGATGATCCCGAATCTCGGTTTCTGGAAGTGCTCGCCGCCGAAGCCCTGCGGCTGGATTACGGCTCCCGGGTTGCCGCCAGCCACACCTGTGCCATGGGCTCCTACAACGACGCTTACTGCAGCCGGTTGTTTCGTTTGCTGAAAAAATCCGGCGTGCGGTTCCTCTGCATGCCCACAGAGAACCTACACCTGCAGGGCCGGTTCGACAGCTATCCAAAGCGCCGGGGCATCACCCGCGTACCCGAACTGCTGGATGCCGGCCTAAAAGTCGCCTTCGGCCAGGACTCCATCCGCGACCCTTGGTACCCCATGGGCAATGGCAACCTTCTACGCACTCTTGATGTGGGATTGCACGCCTGTCACATGCTGGGCATGAGTCGGATCGATCGCTCCCTGGAACTGATCACCGACAACGGTGCAGCCGCCATGAACTTAAAAGAGTATGGCATTGCCAAAGGGCTACCGGCGCGGTGCGTTGTACTTCAGGGGCAGACACCTTATGAGGTTTTGCTGGGACAGCATCCGGTTTTAGCGTCTGTTCGGGATGGAAGAGTTCTACTTCACAGAGAAGCGATAAATCACGAGACTGGCTTGGTGCTTCCGTAAAACCTGAAGCCCTCTACGGGGAAATTCGCGCATTTGTTAATCTTCTAAACCGCGCAGGTACCGAAGACCGGACAACTATTGTGGACAGTAACGGACAGTGAAATCCCAATCTAGGCCCAAATTAGGCCAAAAAAAACCCTGATTTTCTATATGAAAATCAGGGTTTTAATATGGCGGAGAGAGAGGGATTCGAACCCTCGAAACGCTATTAACGTTTACACACTTTCCAGGCGTGCGCCTTCAGCCACTCGGCCACCTCTCCTAAAACGGTGTCGAATCAGCATGATGATCACCGATTCGAGGGCGCAGACTTTAATGGTTTTATCGGCGCTTGGCAACTACCTTGAAACCAAAAGCCCTAAAACTTCCAGCTTGCGCCGGTAATTGTCTGTACGATAGCCGTCGTTCCCGCTGTATTTATCAGGAAGCATGGTACGTTTCAGGATATGAGCAAAACTTCGAGGCGAACAACTAATGTTGATGCGATCTGAACACTCGACCCTGCTGCTAATCGATGTCCAGGAAAAACTGATGCCAGCAATTGCCAACGGGCAGGCTGTCGTCAGCCAGTGTGTCACGCTCGCGAAGATTGCTGGCCTGTTGAACGTACCGGTTTTAGCCACGGAACAGTTGCCAGCAAAACTGGGGCCAAACCTGAAAACGGTTAAGGAACTTTGCCACCTTACCCTGGCCAAACACCACTTCGATGCCTGCTCGGACGGCCTGGTAAAGGAGCTACCCGAGGGCCGGCCACATATTATTATTGCCGGCTGCGAGACCCATGTTTGCTTGATGCAAACGGCACTTAGCCTGGTTGATGCCGGCTACTCACTCTGGGTTGTGGCAGATGCGACAGGGTCGCGTAAAGAATTCGATCGGGATGTCGCCCTTGACCGGCTCAGCGCTTGCGGCGCGCATATCGTCACCGTTGAAATGGTAGCGTTCGAGTGGATGCGACATTGTAAAAATACGGCCTTCAAAGAGGTTCAGCGGTTGATTAAGTAGACGTAAAACCCAACCATCCATTCATAGCCGGGCAGCGTAATTACAAGTCCCGTTTTCACCAGTAAAGAGGTCAACAATGCTGAATATGGATTATGCCCGCAGGGTAGTGGTTCACACCGGTGAACAGGAATGGATTTCCAGCCCGTCAGGTGGCGTAGACAGAAAGCCATTGGCCCGTGAAGAGGCGGAGCGCGGCCACGCTACCAGTATTGTTCGCTATAAGCCCGGTGCGTCGTTCAGCCGCCATGAGCATCCGCTGGGTGAGGAAATACTGGTACTTGAAGGCGTTTTTTCGGATGAAACCGGTGATTACCCAGCAGGTACCTATCTGCGCAACCCGCCGGGCACGGGCCACGCGCCGTTTAGCAAGCCTGGCTGCATCCTGCTGGTAAAACTGCACCAGTTCGACAAGCGCGACCGCACTCCGGTGCGAATCAATACCCGGAAAACCCCTTGGCTACCCGGAATTGGCGGGCTAGAAGTCATGCCTTTGCACGAATTTGAGCACGAACATGTGGCACTGGTGAAATGGCCGATGAACGAACGTTTCCAGCCCCATCGGCATTTTGGTGGGGAAGAAATCTATGTTATTTCAGGGGAGTTTTGTGACGAGAATGGGCGGTATCCGCAGGGAACCTGGATAAGAAGCCCTCATCTGAGCCAACATCATCCTTTTGTAGATCAGGAGACGGTTATCTGGGTAAAAACCGGCCACTTGCCTGTTGAACAGGCGAGTTAATTAACAGCGCTGTGATCCACCACAATAAGCTTTTGGAGATTAAAACCTGCTTCCAGAGCTGTTTTTCTGAACTCGGCCATGGCCTCATTGCTGACCGTTGGGCTGCGTGACAGAAACCACAAATAATCCCGATTGTAGCTGGTAATGTAGGCCTGCTGGTATTGGTCATCCAAATCAAAAATAACGTACGACGCATAAAAAGGGCCAAAGAAGGACACTTTCAGGCGGCCCTCAGTGTCTTCATTTACAAAGACCGCCCGACCCTCAGCTTCTTTCCATTCGCTTTTTTCGGCACTGTAGCCGCGGTTGATCACTTTGAGACTTCCGTCGTCCTGCATTTCATACTTGGCAGACACCCGGCTTAAACCTTGCTCGAAAGAATGATCAAGCCGGGCAATTTCGTACCAGGTGCCTAGATAACGTTCAGTATCAAAGCTGGTTACCGGCTGAATACCCTCGGGTAAGCCGGTGCAGGCACCCACCATCAATAACAGCGGTGCAATGATGAGTTTGCGTAAATTGTACATGGTAATTCACTCCTTGCGGATAATGGGTAAATAGTCAGCGAAGAGTAGTCGTATCAGTGCGGTTGCGTGACGGTTGATTTGCTGCGCAAATACCAAAAAAGCATGAGCCCAGAGTGCAATAGTAAAAGTGGGATCGCAAGCAGCAACAGGCCTGCCCAGCCAAGGGCGCTTAACGCCAGGCCGGCCGACATCGACGCAACGGCCTGAAAGCCAAAAACCATCATGTCATTCAGGCCCTGAACCCGAAAGCGCTCGGAATCGCGATAGCCGTGCGGCAACAAACTGGTGCCACCCACAAACAAAAAGTTCCAGCCGATACCCAGCAGGATAAGAGCGCCAATATAGTGATGGAAGCTGACGCCGCTGGCCGCCAGGGCAATGCAGATCAGATAAGCAACCATACCTACTAACATCATCCGCCTTATGCCCACCACCCGAATTAACCAGCCGCTTATAAGCGATGGCAAATACATGGCCATGATGTGCAACTGAATGACTCGTTTGGCATCTTCTAGTGGGTGCCCGGCCATTTCGGTCATACTCAGGGGCGTTGCCGTCATAATAAAGCTCATAATCGCGTAACCCACCGCAGCTGCGCTGATGGCAACCCATATCACCGGATTCGCAAGAATTTCACGCATCGGCCGACCACCACCTTCATGCACCGGTCGCAGTAGTTCGCCGCTGCTGCGGTAACCGAGCACCAGTATAATCATGGCAGAAAGCTGAACCGCTGCCAGCCCCAGCCAGCTGGTCAGAAACGGGTGCAGCGGGTCGTTACCACCAATCGAGGCGATTTCTGGACCGACCCAAGCCGCAACCAATCCTCCTAACAGAACGCGGGCCGCTGCAGTGCTGGCCAGTTTGGGAGGAACAGACTCCATAGCGGCGAAGCGGTACTGATGCACCACTGCAAGCCCGCTGCCGCCAAGTACCGCGGCTAGACACAAAAGGGCAAAAGCACCTTGCCAGGAAGCCAGAGCACCCACTCCAGCAGCAACCGTGCCCATAATAGTGCCCAAAAGCATAACCGGCTTGCGCCCAATGCGGGCCATCAGCCAAGTGGCGGGCTTGATGGACAACACCGTACCCACAACCACGAACGCTACCGGTAAGGTCGCGTATTCAGGGCTGCTGGCAAGCGCCCGCCCCTGAATACTGCCAATGAACACGATAAATGGCGCCGTACACATGGCCATCGCCTGCGCCGCAATTAACACCCAGACATTCAATGGCATAATTTATTTTTTTCGATAGATAATGCCCGGACTGCACTGGACCATCTCGTACAGTTCAGTTAACCCGGTAAGGGATTCAGATGCGCCCAGTATAAGATAGCCGCCTGGGTTCAAGGAGGCGTGGATACGGGTGAGAATATCGCGCTTGTGCTCCGCAGAGAAATAAATCAGCACGTTGCGGCACATGGCAATATCAAACTTGCCTAAAAGATACCGCTCTAATAAGTTGATTTCCTTATACTCTACCATCGCTTTGATCTGTGGCTTGATCTGCCAACTACCGTTGACCGCAGTGGTAAAAAACTGTTTTTGCCGCTCTGGCGACAAGCCTCGACCAATAGCAATAGCTTCATATTCACCGCGTCGCGCCACATCCAGAACCGTTTTCGAAATATCGGTGGCGACAATCTTCACGTCACGCAGACGCCCGGGCCGCAAACGTCGATACTCTTCGATCACCATTGCTGTGGAATAAGGTTCCTGCCCGGTGGAGCAGGCCGCCGACCAGATGCGTAACGGCTGCGGCATTTTACGATCAGCAAACTCCGGCAGTAAAATATCCTGCAAAATGCGGAATGGATGATTGTCACGAAACCACAGAGTTTCGTTGGTGGTCATGGCATCAATAACCACCTCGTTCAGATTATGGCGACCCGGACGCTTCAGGCGATCAAGTAATTCTCCAAGAGAGCCTAGCTGATTGTCTTCCAGAATTCGGCGCAGCCGGCTCCTCACCAGATACTGTTTGTTGTCGCCCAGCAAAATGCCGGATGCGTCCTGTAAAAAGGTTTTGAACGCAACGTATTCCTGAGGAGTGATTTCAGCTTTCATGCGTTCTCGATTCTGAGAGCCTGTAAAGTAACACGTTTATTTTTCATCAATAATATCCATAACCCGCTCGGCCAATTCGTCCGGGCTGAATTTCGCCATAAAATCGTCTGCACCCACTTTCTGGACCATCGCCTTATTAAAGACACCGCTCAGAGAAGTATGCAGCATAATGTACAATTCGCTAATCAGCGGGTTTTCTTTGCAGCGCGCAACCAGTGTGTAGCCGTCCATTTCAGGCATTTCAACGTCTGAAATCATCATCGAATGATGGTCCGTCGCTTTGGATCCGTCGGCGGTAATCTCTCCCAGATAGTCCAGAGCTTGCTTGCCGTCATTATAGGTAACAACGTCCATGCCTATGGCTATCAGGCAACGCTCGATTTGCCGCCGGGCCACACTGGAATCGTCCACCACCAGCACCGGAAGATGACCTTGAACCCGCGCCGCACTGCGGCTAAGGATGTCTTCACCAACGTCTTCCTTTAGTGGTGTCACTTCCGAAAGAACCTTTTCTACATCAATAACTTCAATCAGTTTGTCGTCAATTTTGGTGACGGCTGTCAGATATACATCGCGGCCTGCGCCTTTAGGCGGTGGCAGAATATCCTCCCAGTTCATATTCACAATGCCTTCTACACCACTCACCAGAAAGCCTTGGGTTTTGCGGTTGTATTCGGTAATGATCACAAAACTGGTGGCCAGATCTTCCTGAGGGACGGCCGGCATGCCAATCGCCATCGCCAGATCAATGATCGGAATAGTCGCGCCGCGTGTGTAGGCCACGCCGCGAACCACCGGTCGGCTGCTAGGAATGCTGAACAGCTTAGGGCACTGCAATACTTCCTTTACCTTGAACACGTTAATGCCATAAACCTGCCGCCCGCGGAGCCGAAACAATAGCAACTCCAGCCGATTTTTTCCGACCATCTGCGTACGCTGGTTCACGCTGTCCAATACACCTGCCATAGTTTTTCTCCAGACTGCCCGGCTGACCGGCACAATTATTGCGTGCACTCTTGAAAGAGTAATTTTTCTGACATGCGCCAGAATATCGCTACTGCATGTCAGGTTTAACGGCCAGCGCCCGCGAATCATGATGCCACCGGCGCTATTTTTGCGCAGCGCGGCCAGCTTTACCAACACATTGGCAAAACAGGACGCTTTCACGCTATGCGCAACCACACTATTGTCATCGCCCTACTCGGCCTAGGCCTAAGCTCGTTTGCACTGGCAAACTCTTCCGCAAAAGATATTCACATCGCAGCTAACCTGTTTTTACAACAGTTTGCCACAGAACAGGCCGCTGCAGGCTATGAAGTCAGCTATGAAAGTGCAAAACCTGACCCCAGGTTATCATTGGCTGCCTGCAGCGGCCCGCTGAACGTTCATTTTAGCGGTGATCCTTGGAAATCCGGCCAGCCCTCTATGTTAATTGAGTGCAGCGGCGAGCGACCATGGCGCATGTATCTGGGCTCTACCGTAGACATTCGCGGACCGGCTTTAGTGGCTAGCCGCCCACTTGCCCGCGGCGAGCGCCTTCGCGCCGATATGGTGAGCCTGCAGACCGTTGTGGTGAATGCCAGCCGCCGCGGAACCATTGCTGAAGCGCAGTTAATCATCGGTATGGAAGTTCGCCGACCCATTAACAGTGGCTCGCTGATCACCCCGAATCTACTTTCAGCACCCGATGCCGTAGAGCGTGGCGACCATGTTATGATCACCGCCAGCAGCGGTTCGTTCACAGTGCGTTCGCGCGGAAAGGCCCTGGCCAATGCGGCGATTGGTGAGCAGGTGCTGGTAGAAAACCTGCAGTCTTCGAGGACTATCAAAGGCCGGGTGACTGCGCCTGGCCAGGTATTGATTCCGATGTAAGAAATGAACGAAAAACCAGGCGACGATGCCCGGCACTTTCTTGCCGTTACATCGCTGAGGCCTTTGCCGCGAAAACACAAGCGGCAAAAACTAGCCAGCTAGTTTTTTGTAAAAATATGTTGAAGCTTTTTTGACCGCTGCCGTTATTCATTTATAGACCATATTTTGCGCCCCGATCGGCGCCGCAACCAATACAGCAGGTACCAACATGTCCGTTGACTTCAATGGAATCAATCAAAGCCAAATCAACACTCAACGCCCCACTGCCGATAAAGCCGGCAGCGCGGCCAAAACCGCAACTGCGGAGCAGGCCACGGCCCAAAGCACTCAGAGCAGCGGCGAGAGTGTTAATTTGAGCAGTCAGGCCCGCGATCTCAAACAGTTAGAGCAGAAACTGGGCGACTTCCCGGAAATGGACGACGAGAAGATCGCTCAGATTCGCAGTGCCTTGGAAGACGGCAGTTACAAGGTAGATGCTCAACAGTTGGCCCAGAAAATGCTTGATATGGATAAAAGCATATTCGGGTGAATAAATTATGGCCGCTATTGATGATCTGAAACACCTTCTTGCGCAAGATATCCGCCAGTTGTCTGCTATGGCGGATTTGTTGCGCAGTGAAAAAGAACTGCTGTCCACCTCTGACATGAAACAGCTACAAGCACTGACTGACGAAAAGAACGCCCAGCTAGAGCAAATTCGAGAACGCGCCAAGCTCAAGATTCACGCTCTGGTTGCTATGGGCTTTCGTCCTGAGAGCGGTAATCCTTCCCGCTTTATTGCCGCCTCTGGCTTAACAGAACTACACCAGCTATGGCGACAGGCCGATCAGGCACTGACACAGTGCCAGCAGCTGAATCAGAACAACGGCCGGGTAATGGCCCACATGCAAAAACGCCTCGCCAGATTAAGTGATATAGTGCGCGGTGCTAGCAGCCGGCAGAAACTCTACGGCGCTGGTGGCCAGCATACGGCGGTGTCATCCAGTACTATTCTGGCCAGCGCCTGAAGCGTAAATCATCTGTTACGCTTCGCTGCCGCGTTTTCATCACACTTTTTAATCGCAATCTGCCAAGGTAGCCAGAGCATGCCCGCTGTGAAACAGTTTTTTCCTCTATTTTTCTCTTTTGTTCTAGCCACAACCTGCGCTTTAGTGGGCACCGCTAATGCTGATAATAGCGCCAACGAACTCAGCAATCCGAATTTGATTAACGTGGATGTAATCACCTCTGAAGGCCAGTTTACACTTCAGTTGAGGCCCGATGTGGCACCAGCCACCGTAGCCAATTTTCTGGAATACGTGCGCTCGGGTTTTTACCAAGGCACCGTATTCCACCGGGTTATTCCGGGCTTCATGGTTCAAGGCGGCGGATTTAGCTCCCAATTGCAACACCAAGAAACCGGTGCCCCCATCCGCAACGAAGCCACACCTTCTTTACCGAACCTGCGAGGCACAGTGGCAATGGCTCGAACCAACGCACCACACTCTGCAACTGCTCAGTTTTTTGTCAATCTGACCGATAACGACTTCCTCAACCCCAACTCGCGCGGCGCAGGCTACGCGGTGTTTGGCAAAGTTGTATCCGGCATGGGCGTGATTGACGCCATAGCCAAGGCAAAAACAGGATCTCGCCAAGGCATGAAAGATGTTCCACTGGAGGCGATCACAATTGAAAGCATGTCGATTGTTGATTCCAGTGATCAATGATCGGGCCGGCCCTTGCTCACGCTGAAGTAACCTGGCTCGAGAGTGGCAGGTTTTACTTAAACGGCGCCAGTAACCGGATTTATGACGAATTCAGTCTGGAGCAAATACAGATTAAGCACGTTGAGCGAGTCACGCACTCTCAGCAGAGAGTTTTTGACGCGGACGAATTCGACGTCGGGCTGGATTTTCTGGCCTGCTGGCAGAACTGGAGAGCTCAAAGCCCCGAGTCCGGCAATGTTCTGCATTTTATTTCCCACCAGCAACACCCCCTCAGCCGTGACGACCTTGAGCGGGCAGCCTCACTCTGGCCGCAACTGGCCGAATTCAGCGAGCAGCTGGTACAAGCCTGGCCACCCGCCGTGGCGGGTCTGCACCGATTGGTATTTTCAGGTGGACAAGTACGACTGACTCTGCAATTCGGCCCGCAAGGCGACGCTTGGCACGACCTGAACAAACCCGATCCGCAGCCAACCTGCCGCCCGAATTCCGTGGTTATTATCGGCGCTGGCATTGCCGGTGCCTGCCTGGCACGCAACCTTGCAGAACGCGGAATACCTGTGCAAATACTGGATTCACTGGCGCCAGGCCAAGCTGCTTCGGGCAATAGGCAGGGTGCGCTTTACGCTAAGTTAGGGGTGGATTATTCGCCGCAAACGGCGCTAGCGCTGTCTGCACTGCTGTTCGCAGATCGTTTTTATCAGCAGTTTCAAGCGCACCAGAGCAGTACCGGTCAGGTGCGCTTTTTTCACGCCACAGGCTTATTACAACTGGCCTTTAACGACCACGAACAACAACGCCAGCGTAAATTTTTGGCCCGCAACAACTACCCAGTCGACGTGCTGTATCCAGTGACCGCGCAACAGGCCAGTGAGCTGGTGGGTGTAATGGTTCACTGCGGCGGACTCTGGTTCCCTCAGGGCGGATGGCTGGCGCCGTCGCAATTGTGCCAGACTCTGGTGCAACATCCGTTGATTACTGTGTACCCTCATTGCAAGGTCACCGACATGATCCAAAGCGACCGCTTATGGCAGATTAGTGCGCGACAGAGTAATGCGGCGACGGGATCCGACAAACTCATTCATCTGGAATCAGATCAGTTGGTTATCTGCGCGGGTGCACAAACCCCCGAACTGTTCCCCCAGGCATGGCTGGGGTCTGACGAGCGTCTACGTCTGAAACCCATCCGCGGGCAAGTCAGCCATTTACCAGCGACTGCAATCACCTCGCCCAACGCCGTAATTTGTGGTTCACGCTATTTAAATCCGCAGCACGACGGCGTCGCGGTAACCGGTGCCACGTTCGACCTACGCGATGAAAACCCTTTACCAACCACCGCCAGCCATCAGGAAAATTTGACGGAATTGGACAACCTGCTGCCGGGTATCCTAAACACAGAACACGCGGCTGTGGCGGCGGAAAACTTACAAGGGCGGGTGGCGTTTCGCTGCACAACCCACGATTATCAACCGGTGGCAGGCGCCATCGCCACGCAAAAAATGAAGATTAATGCCGGCGCTTGGATGTTCACCGGTCTCGGCAGTAAAGGCCTGACTTACGCACCGTTGTTGGCAGAATATTTGGCTGATCGCATGTGTGGTCATCCAGTTGCCCTGCCCCATGCATTGGCACACAGGCTCCGTGTCGAGCGCGTTTTACAACAGGAATAAGGAAAACGCCCATGTCTATCCACGTTAGTGAACCAGGCCGGCCAATAGGAACGCGCCTGCCAGAAATATTTCGCAACCGCCGGGTGGGAGACGTGAGCGAGGTGCGCGAAAGCGCAAAAATAAACCCGGAGTACAGCGAAACGACAGACGCGGAATTCCAAGCCGGGGTGCAAGCTGGCAAACGTAAAGCCCAGCAGTATGGGCGCAGTACCGCCGGCGAACCTATGGAGCAGCGCGCCTACTTGCCGGTGTCGATTATGTGTGTGCCAGGCGTACCGTCGGTAGCGGCAACAGCTACTCTAGGGGACGCACTGGTAGCGATGGAGGCGAACCAGACTCGCCACTTGGCGGTTACGGTGGGAGACATCATTGCGGGCATGGTCGACGAACCCTGGCTGCTGGCTTGGGCCAACGAGTTCCCGGGCAAGGCTGCAGATCAAAGCCTGGCAACTATCGAGCTGCCGGCATTTTTAACCGCTTTTCCGGAAACCGATGCACATCAGCTAGCGCGACTGATGCTGTCACACCAGCTGGATGCTGCCCTGATTATTGATGCCGCTGGCGAGCCAATTGGCATCGTTACCAGCATTGACTATTTGCGTCTTTATGCCGATTCAGGCAGTTACCAAGCTGACGCCTGACGGCCAATAACACCGACCCTGTCATTTGGTGCAATCAAGCGCAATCAGACCTCTAAGCCATGCCCGCGCAGCAGGTGTAGCAAACCTTGCTCGTTCAGAACCTCAACGCCTAACTGCTGCGCTTTGATCAATTTGGAACCCGCTGCTTCACCGGCCACCACGCACGTCGTTTTTTTCGACACGCTGCCGGCCACTTTTGCGCCCAAACCTTCCAGCTTTTGTTTTGCCTGGTCGCGGGTCATCTGCTCCATAGTGCCAGTCAGTACCCAGGTTTGCCCATGCAGAGGCATACTGGCTGCCGTAATCTCCTGGGTCTGCCAGATTACGCCGGCCTGCTTTAAGTTCTGCAGAATTTCCTGGTTGTGGGACTGTGCAAAAAAACTGCAAAGGTGCCCGGCCACAATGGGCCCAACATCAGACACGGCTTGCAGGGCGTTTTCATCGGCTTCAGCAATAGCCTCCAGACTGCCGAAGTAGCCGGCAAGGCTTTTAGCGGTTGCCTCGCCCACTTCGCGAATACCCAGCGCGTAGAGAAACCGCCACAATAACGGCTGGCGCGAGGCGTCAATAGCAGCAATCAAATTACTCGCAGATTTGTCGCCCATCCGCTCCAGACCGATCAGGTCTGCTTTGCGCAGCCGATACAGATCGGCAATGGTTTCAACCTTTTCGCTGTCCACCAGAATATCCACCCACTTGTCACCCAGGCCTTCTATGTCGAGTGCTTTACGTGAGGCGTAATGGCGGATGGCCTCTTTGCGCTGAGCCGGGCAATACAGACCACCAGAACACCGGGCGATCACTTCACCGTCAATTTGTACAACGTCTGAGCCGCATGCCGGGCACTGCGCCGGAAGTTCTATTTCGCGGGCATCCGCAGGCCGTTTGTCTTGCACCACTTTGACCACTTTCGGGATGACATCACCGGCGCGGCGAATAAACACCGTATCGCCGATGTGCAAATCCAGTCGCCGGACTTCGTCCATGTTGTGCAAGGTTGCGTTGGATACCGTAACACCGCCAACAAACACAGGCTTCAAACGGGCCACAGGCGTGATAGCACCGGTTCGGCCAACCTGAAACTCCACGCTTTCAACTACCGTCAACTCTTCTTCGGCCGGGAACTTTTGTGCGATCGCCCAGCGCGGCGCGCGGCTGACAAAGCCTAGCTGCTGCTGAAGATCCAGACGGTTTACCTTGAACACAATACCGTCGATTTCATAAGGCAGGCTGTCGCGTTTAGCCATCAACGCCTCGTAGGCCTCAAGGCACTGATCGGCCCCGATGGCGAGAGACATTTCAGGGTTGATGCGAAAGCCCCACTCACTGACCTGCTGCAAACCTTCCCAGTGTGTGGGCGGCACCGCTGACTCATCAGTAACCGCTACGCTGTAAGCGCACATTTCCAATGGGCGCTTGGCGGTCACGCTGGATTTTTTCTGGCGCAGACTGCCGGCTGCGGCGTTACGGGGATTTACGAAGGTTTTCTCACCGCGTCCAGCCAAGCGCTGGTTCAGCCGCTCAAAACCGGCGCGGGGCATGTACACTTCGCCTCGCACCTCTACGGTTTGTGGAAAATCGCCACCTCGCAGAGTAAGAGGCACAGATGCAATGGTGCGTATATTGGCGGTAATATCTTCACCGGTGTAACCATCGCCGCGGGTGGCAGCTCGGACCAGCTCTCCGTTCTGGTAATGCAGACTAACCGCCAGGCCATCGAGCTTGGGTTCGCACACGTACTCTATCTCCCCGCCGTCCTCCGGGCTGTCATCACTCGCGGTCCTTTCTCTGTTCAGGCGCTCATTCACGCGGCGATCGAAATCCCGTAACTCGTCGGCGCTGAAGGCATTATCCAAAGACAACATGGGGATACGGTGAGTCACTTCCGCAAAACTGGTTTCTACCGCGGAGCCTACACGCTGGGTCGGCGACGTTGCCGTCGCCAATTCCGGATACTCAGCTTCTATCGCCTGCAATTCACGGAACAGTCGATCGTATTCAGCGTCGGGAACTTGCGGATCATCAAGCACGTAATAATGATGATTGTGATCGGTAATGGTGGTGCGCAGCTGGTCAACCCGGTTGCGCACACTGGTACTGACTGAACCCATGTTAATCCCGTTTTGAACGTTGCTTGCGCTCGAATTCGCGAATTCGCTGGCGGCAGTGCTCGGCGGTCTGTGATGTCATCACACTGCGGCGCTCGTCTTTCAGTTCCCCTCCAAGATTACGCACCACGGCCTGCGCTGTTTCGTACATGAAGTTAAAAGCCTGCAGGGCATTACCCGGTCCTGGCAGGCTCATAAAAAAGCTGATGCCGGGCGTACTCAGAGCCGCGATTTCTGCGGGTCTGAAAGTGCCCGGCTCAACTGCACTGGCTACGCTGAATTGAACAGGGCTTGCGGTATCGGTGGTTTCGTGGCGGTGGTAAATGTCCATATCACCGTATAGCAGGCCACAGGCTTCCAGAAGCCGCTGCAGAGCTGAGCCCTTAAACTCCTCTCCGGTACGGGCCAGTACGTTGATGACAATCACTTCTTTGGCCGGCGGGCGATTAGCACCTGGCAACGGCTGAGACGGATCGCGGGGCAAAGGCGCTGGTTTGGGTTTGGGCTTTGGCTCAGCCTTCTCAATGACAGGTGGATCTACATCCTCATCGGCGTGGCGAATATCAGGGTATTCGCTTTCAGGGCTATGGATATCGCCCACGTCTGCACTGAAAGGCTCGGTTCTCCACTGATCGTAAGTACCACTCAGCGGAGCTTCGGTAAATTCGCGGCTGTCGCGATCTGCATCGCTACTATCTCCATCGGTACTACCACCTTCGGTGCTATCAGCAGCGGGAACAAACGCCGAATGAGATTTGGGTGCCGCTACTGCTGCTGCAGGTTCAGAACTTTTATTTCGGCCAGCTGCGATCACCGGCCGAGTCGGTTTTTGCACTTGGGACGCAGTCCGTGATTTTTTCTTGAACGTGCGATCCTGGTCCAGATCGTTGCGGGAGATGGTTCGAGCACCACCTGATGGCAGTTCCGGGTTGAAATGCTCGTCCAACGGCGAATCCTGCAGGTTATCAGCGCCCATGCCAGAGGAAATAGCCGAAGACTCTCTGCGCGCGCGGCGCATGCGCCGAATGCCGTCAATGACAATACCAATAATGACCAGGGTACCGATGGCGATTAGCCATTCCCTAAGTGGTGACATAGTGCTGCTGTCCTGTTTGCGGGTCGGAAAATGTTGTTACTATCAAGGTCAGTGCTGTTAAAATCGATACTAGAAAATTTAGTGCTATCTACATGGGTACTATAAAAATTGAACCCGCGTAATACAACGCACAACCACGGCTTATGGCGGGATTGTCATACTCGCGGCTTAATCAGGCCTCGGCCAGCGCCGCGGCGGCGTCCACGTCGACTGTAACCAATCGCGAGCAACCCGGCTCGTACATGGTCACACCCATCAGCTGATCAGCCTGCTCCATAGCAATTTTATTGTGCGTAATGTAAATAAACTGCACCTGCTTTGACATCTCTTTCACCAAATTCGCGTAACGGCCAACATTGGCATCATCAAGCGGAGCGTCTACTTCATCCAGCATGCAAAAAGGCGCCGGATTAAGCTGAAATATTGCAAACACCAGGGCGATTGCGGTCAACGCTTTCTCACCCCCGGATAATAGGTGAATGGTGCTGTTTTTCTTGCCTGGTGGCCTCGCCATGATGGTAACACCGGTTTCTAGAAAATCCTCGCCTGTCAGCTCCAGGCTGGCGTGCCCGCCGCCAAAAACTTTGGGAAACAAGCCCTGCAGGCCTTCATTAACCCGGTCAAAAGTCTCTTTAAAACGCTGACGGGTTTCACGGTCAATCTTGCGAATGGCGCCATCCAGGATTTCCAGCGCTTCGGTTAGGTCTTCGTGCTGGCTATCCAGATAAGTTTTACGCTCGCTCTGCACTTGAAATTCGTCAATAGCCGCCAGGTTAATGGCGCCCAAACGTTGTATCCGACTGGCGATCTTTTCCAATTCCTCAGACCATTCTTGCTCACTGGCAGAATCGTCCAGCTGTTCAAGCACAGCGTGCAAGGTGATGTTCAGCCCGCTCAGTTGCTCCAAATGATTACCCGCGCGAATTTCTAACGCCTGACATTCCATTTTCAGTGTTTCCAGCGCGGCGCGCACCTGCTGTATCTGTTGCTCGGTTCCGCTGCGACCCTGATCGGCCTGGCGCACCCGACGGTCCAGATCTTCTAGCTCCTCGCGGGCCTCAGAAAGTTTGTCTTCTTCGGCAAGCCTGCGCTCCAGCAAGCCTTCCAGCTCCAGCTGAAGATCTTCTAAAGGCTCTTCCGCCTGCTCGCGAGACTGCCGCAACAGTTCCAGACGCTCTTCCACCCTTTGCTGTTGCAGGCGGGCACGGCTGATGGTTTGGCGCAAGCCGTCGCGCTGACTGTTCAGGCTCTGCAGCGTAAGTTGCAGCTGGTGGGCCAGGTCGCGTTCATGGGAGGCCTTTTGGCGCAGCTGATCGAGGGTCTCGCGCAGTCCGTCACGTTGCTCCAGCAACTGCTCTTTGTGCTCGTCATGTTCCACTGTTGCTTCTAACCCCTGGTGCCATTCTTCCCGTGCGCGCTCCAGCTCCTGATGTTGGTGCACACGCTCAAACTCTAGCTCCGCGGCGTCAGCGTCAATCTGAGTCAGACGCTGGGTAATCTGCTCGCTACGGGCTTGAAGAGCGCCAAGCTGAGCAGCAATAGTGCCCAAGTGCTGATCTGCCTCGGTCAGTTCGCGGCGGGCTTGCTCACGCTTCTGTTCTGTCCGTTCCAGCGTTTGACGTGAATTTGCGCTAGTCATTTCTGCCAGCTTAAGCCTCCCCTGCGCCTGCTCAAATTGTGCGTTCAAACTCAGCACGGTTTTTTGACGTTCAATCACCCCAGTCTGGCTAGCATCGGCTGCAGGCATCAATACCCAATGGCGCCCCATCCATACCCCTTGCGGCGTTATCACACTCTGTCCGTGTTGCAGCTGCCGCTGCTGTTGCTGCGCTTGCTTGAGGCTGTCTGCCACCAAAATATTCGCCAATGCATCAATAATGGCCGCATTACCGCGCACTCTGGCAGCCAGACTCGTGGCCCCTGGCGACCCTGCTGGCGCATCGGCATCAGCAGATACCAGCGCAGCACCGGCGGGGGCATCGTCAAGCAGCGTCAATTGTGCTGCAAGCTGCGGTAACACCAAGCCTTGGGACAGGCGGCCAAGCACCTGTTCAGTTGCAAATTCCCAGCCGGGATCAATATCCAGAGCGGCTGCAAGGCGTGGTGTTTGTGCCAGCTGATGCAGCTTCAACCAGTTTTGCAGCGCACCATTGGTGTCTCCCAGCTGTTCTCCCAGCAATTGCTGTTGTGACTCAAGAGTGGCTTCCAGGCGCTGAACCTGCTGGCGCTCCTGATTTTGATGCTGCTCGGTTTGCTGCTGCTGCAAACGCAGCTGTTGCAACTGCTGCTGGCTATCGTCAACGATTTGCTGTGCGCCTTCACGCTTCAGGCTGACCATAGCCTGCATTTCGCGCTGCTCATCCAGGGATTCGTGATCCAGCTGCTGCTGCAGAGTATGGCGCTCCTGCTGCAGACGTTGATCCCGAAGCCTCAGCTGCTCGATGGCGTTTTCCAAGGCACGAATACTCGATTGTGCCAAATCGGCCTGGCGGCGCGCGTCTGCTGCACGAGCGCTAAAATCGTCCCAGCGTTGCTGCCAGTCGGCCATGTGGTACTCGGCGTCATGAAGCTGCTCACCCGAGCTTTCTGCCCGTAGGATTAACTCTTCCTGCTCTGGCTCAAGCATTACCAGTTCTTCTTCAAGCGCTGAAAGTTTATCAGTGTCTTGCTCCAGTTCACGGACTAGCTCGCGTTCGCTGATCAGTGCCTGATCAACTTCTTGACTGGCCTGACGACTGCGGTCGCGGCTGTTCTGCAAGCTTTGTTCAAGCCGCGCGATGTCTGCCCCGGCTTCGTAGTAGCGCGCTTGGGTGCGATTAAACTGCTCGTTGCGCTGCTGATTTTCTGCCCGCAAATTTTCGAGCTCGGTATCCAGTCGAATACGCCCGGTCAGGTGTTTTTCCAATTCGAATTCGGTATCACGAATACGTCCATGCCAGGATTGCAGCTCGGTGTTTAAGTGTTGCCAGCGCAACACGGTCAGTTCGGCTTTTTTGCGACGCTCGTCTTGCTTGAAGGTTTTATACTTTTCAGCGGCAACCGCTTGCCGCTCCAGATGCTGAAGTTGCCGCCCGAGCTCGGTGCGCACATCACTCAGGCGCTCGAGATTTTCTTGGGTACGGCGAATGCGGTTTTCGGTTTCACGGCGGCGCTCCTTATACTTGGAGATGCCCGCAGCTTCTTCTATATAAACCCTGAGTTCCTCGGGCTTGGCTTCAATCAACCGGGAAATCATACCTTGCTCAATGATGGCATAGCTGCGCGGCCCAAGGCCTGTGCCAAGAAACAAATCGGTAATATCGCGGCGGCGACACTTGGTACCATTGAGGAAGTAATCAGATTGGCCCTGCCGGGAAACCCGGCGGCGCACAGAAATTTCGCTGTATTGGGCAAATTCACCCGGTGCAGAACCATTGTGATTGTCAAAAACCAGTTCAATCACCGCCTGGCCCACCGGTTTGCGTGCGCTCGATCCGTTGAATATCACATCGGTCATGGATTCGCCGCGCAGATACTTGGCGGAGCTTTCACCTAAGACCCATCGCACGGCATCTATTATGTTGGATTTGCCACAGCCGTTTGGCCCCACTACTGCTGTCATATTTGACGGGAACGCTACCGTGGTCGCATCCACAAACGACTTGAACCCTGACAACTTTATGGATTTCAACCGCATAGACTATGAAACTCGACTCATGATGGCACCGGTGGCATAAGTCGGAGTTTAGCACACAGAGACCTCCCAAGGTGCGCTTGCCGATTTTTTGACAAAAACCTAATAACAGCTTAAAAACTAAAATTAAACTCCAAAAATAATTCTCAAAATATTGATTTATATGATTTTTACAAAATAGGCACAATACCTGCTAACACTTTGTCAACTAACCAGTGTGCAAACTGCCACGTAACGACAGAGCGAGTCGAGCCACCGTGAAACACATATCGCTTTTTCCGCTCACAGCGTCACAGCCTCAAAAACTAGCAGAGCTGCGCCAAAGTTTTGAGGAATGGAACAGCGAACCCGGTATTCTCAACCGCTTGGTACGCCGACTGTCAGCCACCCTGAAGCTCGACTCACAGCTGACCATGCTGGCAGAAGAGATGGCACAGGTTGTTCCTTTTGATGCCTTTCAATATCGCCACCAGCTGGCTCGCCAAGAGTTTGTGTTTACCACCGGCATGGGCGGCCCTCACCGATGCGAATACCGCCTGAATCTGGAAGGCGAGAATTATGGCACCTTGTCACTGCATCGGCGTAAGCGCTTCAGCAACGATGAATTGCAAGCCTTTGAAATGCTAATTGGCGCGGCAATATGCCCGCTGCGCAACGCTTGTCGGTTCAGTGCTATGGAGCAGGCATCGTTGACCGACTCACTGACCGGCATTGGCAATAAACGCGCCATGGACGAGGCCTTGCAAAAAGCGCAGCTGCTAGCCGGCCGTCACAACGAGACTTACTCGCTGATCCTGTGCGACCTCGATCACTTCAAAGCGGTAAACGACAACTGCGGACACATGGTAGGCGATATTGTGCTGAAGCGCGCGGCAGAAGCGCTGGAATCCGCCGTGCGTAGTTCCGACAGCGTATACCGGTTTGGCGGTGAAGAATTTGCGGTACTCTTGCCTCATACCGATCAGCTTGCGGCAGTCGATGTAGCCGAGCGTATTCGCTCAGCCATTGAAGAATTACAAATTGATTCCGGAGAGCATTCCGTGGCGGTGACCACCAGCTGCGGCGTT
>JBALXR010000005.1:24629-62041 GCA_036960525.1 Marinobacter sp. | reverse complement strand
GTTTTCCATTTATCAGTTCGGCGCTCATGTGTCGTCTTTATCGGTTGGGCGTGAATTGGTCGGTTAAAAAAGGCCTTCCATTGTCGCACGCTTCTGGGTTTAGGCCAATTAGCGCACGGATTCTAAAGGCTTGGCCAGGGCCACGGAGGCGTTTTTTTAACAAATTTTTCAAATGATGGTTGACGAAGGCCCTCGCCGCCGCTAATATCTGCGCCAACTTTGCTGACACACGTGTTGTGCAGTTCAGACGGGGTATAGCGCAGCCTGGTAGCGCGCCTGCTTTGGGAGCAGGATGTCGGGAGTTCGAATCTCTCTACCCCGACCACTTTTCTGACTGTTCAGGTGGGCAAGCGGTTAATGCGCCTGTAGCTCAGCTGGATAGAGCACCGGCCTTCTAAGCCGGTGGTCGCAGGTTCGAGTCCTGCCGGGCGCACCATTTAGCCTCGGTCAGGGGCGGCAAAGTTTTACAAGTGGTTTTGATGGTAGTTCACGCTCTTGCGTGTGTATATGGTGGGCGTAGCTCAGTTGGTAGAGCTCAGGATTGTGACTCCTGCGGTCGAGGGTTCGATCCCCTTCGTCCACCCCATTTTACTGCTTTGAGCTAGATCCGGACCTTGCAACCGCGGGTTTCCGGTTTTTTTGTTTTAGTAGAAGTGTTAGATCAGCGGCAGCCGAATTTAGGTGGGCGCGAATGAGTTATGCGGGTGTGGTGGAATTGGTAGACACGCCAGATTTAGGTTCTGGTATCGAGAGATGTGGGGGTTCAAGTCCCTCCACCCGCACCATTATTTTAAAACCCTGCAAGTTTGCGCTTGCAGGGTTTTTTTGTGGTTTCAAAAAAGTTATATAGACCAACGTATCGGGTATAAAGGAGCCGATTTTTTCGTATAGTAAGAGTTCTCGAAATGTCTGGCGCAGTTGCCGGTTCAAACCCGACACGCGCTACATTGGTTGGCCCGGGCTGGTTTACGGTGGCCTGATTGCGATGCTGGTTGATTGCCATTCTAACCACACGGCGATTGCCTATCACTACCGCCGGGAGGGTCGTACCGCCGGCGACGAGCCCGTTGAATGCGTAACCGGACATCTGGGCATCGGTTATAAGAAACCAACACCCATGGGCGTGGAACTGATTCTGAAGGCTTGGGTGGAAGGTGAGGTCGGTCGCAAGTCGCGGGTAATTTGTGAGGTTTGGGCCGGTGACATTCTGACCTGTCTCGGCGACTCTGTATTCGTAAGGGTGCAAGCTGACAAACTGAGGGCTCAGGCCCGGCAAATGATTGCAGACATGGGTATTTCCGCTGACGCCTGATGGGCGTTTGTACGGTCAACCGTTGCTTGTTGCAAACAGGTGATTCTCTCGGCACGGCAAACCGTGATAAACTGCCTGCTTTTAATTTTCAGTGTTTCTGCGGCATCGTGTCGTCGAAAGCTTTTGAGCTTTAAATTCATCCATAGCCCGAACCTGATTTTGAGGATTTTCCATGCAAGTGTCTGTTGAAACGACTTCCAACATCGAACGTCACATGACGATTGGTGTACCCGCCCAGGAAATTGACCAGGCTGTTCAGAAGCGCCTGCAGGAAACTGCGCGCACCGTACGCTTGAATGGTTTTCGCCCGGGCAAAGTGCCGATGAGCGTGGTAAAGCGTCGTTTCGGTGACAGCGTTCGCCAAGAAATTGTTGGCGAAATCATGCGCGACAATTACCTTAAGGCGTTGCAGGAGCAGGATCTTAACCCCGCTGGCTGGCCACGCTTTGAACCCAAGACAATGGAAGAAGGCAAAGATCTCGAGTTTGTGGCCATCTTCGAAGTGCTGCCGGAAATCGTGCTTGGCGACCTGTCTGCGGTTACCATCGAAAAGCCTCAGGCTGATGTAACTGACGCAGATATCGATACCATGATTGACAACCTGCGCACCCAGCAGGCCACCATGAAGTCGGTCAAGCGCAAGTCTAAGAACAAAGACATCGCCGTTATTGATTTTAAAGGCACCATCGACGGTGAAGAATTCGAAGGCGGCGCGGCTGAAAAGCATCGCTTGACTTTGGGCTCTGGCCAGATGATTCCAGGCTTCGAGACAGCCATCGTGGGCAGTAAGGCCGGCGAAGAACTGGAAATTGACGTGACTTTTCCCGAGGATTACCACAACGAAGAGTTGAAAGGTAAGCCGGTCAAATTCCAGGTCACGATCCACGAAGTGGAAGAGCCGCAGCTGCCAGAGCTGGATGCCGAGTTCTTCAAGAAGTTCGGCATTGAAGCCGAAGACGAAGCTGCATTCCGCGTCGAAGTGAAAAAGAACATGGAGCGTGAGCTCAAACAAGCAATTTCCAACAAGGTCAAAAATGACGTTGTTGACGCGCTGCTGAACAGCACAGAGCTGGACGTTCCGACGTCTTTGGTTGATCAGGAAATTGACCGTCTGCGTCAAGACGCAGTTCAGCGCTTCGGCGGCCAGATGGATTTCAAGCAACTGCCTAAAGAAATCTTCGAAGAGCAGGCTAAGCGTCGCGTGAAGACCGGGCTGTTATTTCAGGAAGTGGTCAAGAAGAATGAGTTGACTGCTGACGCGGAAAAAGTAGAAGAAAAGATCCAGGAAATCGCGTCTACGTATGAACAACCTGAGGAAGTGATTGCACACTTCAACAGCAGTCCGGAGCAGAAGTCCCAGATAGAATCTACCGTTCTGGAAGATGTAGTGGTTGAATATGTGCTGGGTCAGGCCCAAGTAACTGAAAAGGCCATGAAGTACGAAGAGGCCATTCAGGCGGGTCAAACCCAGCGTTGATGGTTGGCCGGTTGCAAATGTTAGCAGCCGGCACAAACAATCATTGCAAGCAGCCGGCATGTCCGGCTGTTTTTTCTAGGACAGCCCACGCCCATTGTTCATAAGGAGTTCAGGCGCATCATGATGCAAAAACCAATTGATGGTTCCGCAATGTCACCCAGTGCCGCCCTGGTGCCGATGGTTATTGAGCAAACGGCGCGCGGCGAGCGCTCGTTTGATATTTATTCCCGTCTGCTGAAAGAGCGGGTCATATTTATGGTTGGCCCGGTGGAAGATCACATGGCTAATCTGGTGGTGGCACAGTTGCTGTTTCTGGAATCAGAAAATCCGGACAAAGACATCCATCTTTATATTAATAGCCCGGGCGGTTCGGTCAGTGCTGGCATGTCGATTTACGACACCATGCAGTTTATCAAACCCGATGTTGCGACTTTATGCGTGGGCCAAGCGGCTAGCATGGGTGCATTTTTGTTGGCGGGCGGGGCTGCGGGCAAACGCGCCTGCCTGCCCAACTCGCGGGTGATGATTCACCAGCCGTTGGGCGGCTATCAGGGTCAGGCAACGGATATTGAAATTCACACACGTGAGATTCTCAAGATTCGTCACACCCTGAATTCCATTTTGGCGCACCACACCGGCCAGGATCTGGAAACCATTTCACGCGACACCGATCGTGACAATTTTATGGATCCGACCCAGGCTAAGGCCTATGGCCTGATCGATTCAGTACTTGATAAGCGCGTACCGAATAAATAATACTTGGGTAACACGCTCCATCCGTGGCCGGCGTAGTGTTCCGTTTTAACCGGCGCCGGCAAACAGAGATCAGAGGTATTTCAATGGCAGACGAAAGAAACGGCAGAGGTGACGATAGCAGCAAGTTGCTGTACTGCTCGTTTTGTGGAAAGAGCCAGCACGAAGTCCGGAAGCTCATAGCAGGGCCTTCGGTGTTCGTCTGCGACGAATGTGTTGACCTTTGCAACGACATTATCCGGGAAGAAATTCAGGAAAATGCTCAGGAAGAGGCCAGCGATCGTCTGCCGACACCGGCCGAAATCCGTGAAACACTGAACGAGTACGTGATCGGTCAGGACCGGGCCAAAGTAGTGCTGGCAGTCGCAGTCTATAATCACTACAAGCGTTTACGCTACGGTGAGGGTAAGGCCGAAGTTGAGTTGGGAAAAAGCAACATCCTGTTGATTGGCCCCACTGGCAGCGGCAAGACTTTGCTGGCTGAAACCCTCGCACGAGTGCTGAATGTACCCTTTACCATTGCCGACGCCACCACCCTGACCGAAGCTGGTTATGTGGGAGAGGACGTTGAAAACATCATTCAAAAGTTGCTGCAGAAATGCGATTATGATGTCGAGAAGGCCCAGCGGGGCATTGTCTACATTGACGAAATCGACAAGATTTCCCGCAAGTCTGACAACCCCTCCATCACTCGGGATGTGTCTGGTGAAGGCGTGCAGCAAGCGCTGTTGAAGCTGATTGAGGGTACCGTGGCTTCGGTCCCTCCCCAAGGTGGCCGCAAGCACCCGCAGCAGGAGTTCCTGCAGGTAAATACTGCCAATATTCTGTTCATTTGCGGCGGCGCGTTTGCTGGTTTGGAGAAGGTAATTCAGCAGCGTTCTGCGCGTTCGTCCATCGGCTTTTCAGCAGAAGTGGCGAGCAAGGACAGCATCAAATCCGCCGGCGAGATCATCAAAGACGTTCAAACCGAAGATCTGGTGAAGTTTGGTTTGATTCCTGAGTTTGTCGGTCGCTTGCCGGTTGTGGCAACCCTGACCGAGCTGGACGAAGACGCTCTGATTCAGATCCTGACCGAGCCCAAGAACGCCTTGACCAAGCAGTACCAGAAGCTGTTCGAAATGGAAGGTGTAGAACTGGATTTCCGTGAGGAAGCTTTACGAGCTGTTGCTCGTAAAGCGAAAGAACGCAATACGGGCGCTCGTGGTTTGCGCTCGATCATGGAGGCAACGTTGCTGGACACCATGTATCAGATCCCGTCGGAACAGGATGTGTGCAAGGTGGTAGTTGATGAGAGCGTAATCAGCGGTGATTCTGAACCGTTTAAGATTTACGCCAACAACGACATGGCCAAAGTTGCGCCGGACGATTAATTCGCTAAATCTGCGTAATGACTTAAAAAGGGGCTGATTAGCCCCTTTTTTTATGTCGCAGATGCCCCAATGATTAATGTTATGCTATCAAAATTCTTTATTGATACCTTTAATGATACCCCGTCAGAGGATTCCCTATGACCCGGATACCCGAAGAAACCGTGAAAGTTTACCCACTGCTCCCGTTGCGCGACGTGGTGGTGTTCCCGCACATGGTTGTGCCCCTGTTTGTGGGCCGAGAGAAGTCTATTCAGGCGCTGGAAGCTGCGATGGAGCGCGGCAAGGAAATTCTGCTGGTTGCCCAGCGTGATGCGGCCACAGACGACCCTGGCGTAAGCGATGTTTTTAACATTGGCACCTTGGCGACCATCCTGCAGATGTTGCGGTTGCCAGACGGCACCGTGAAAGTGCTGGTAGAGGGTAACGAGCGTACCGCGCTGGAACAGATTGAAGATGGCGACTACTTAATAGCACATGCCCGTATTCTGCACGAAGAACCCTTGCCGGAGCGTGAAGAAGAAGTGCTCAGCAAGACTTTGATGGAAGAGTTTGAGAAGTTTGTGAAGCTTTCCAAAAAGGTGCCGGCTGAGGTTTCTGGCGCGCTCAATGGGATTACCGGCGTAGAGCGTCTGGTGGATACCATTGCTGCCCATCTGGATTTGCAGATTCCGCAAAAGCAGGAGCTGCTTGAAGCGCTGGATACCCGTGAGCGAATTGAACTGCTGCTGGGCAAGTTGGATGGTGAAATTGATCTGATTGAAGTGGAAAAGCGCATCCGTGGCCGGGTCAAAAAACAGATGGAACGCAGCCAGCGCGAGTATTACCTGAACGAACAGATGAAGGCCATCCAGAAAGAAATGGGCCAGATGGGCGACGGCAATAACGATTTTGAGGAGCTGGAAAAGAAACTGGAAGACGCCGGTTTGCCGGAAGAAGCCCGCAAAAAAACGGAAAGTGAGCTGAACAAACTGAAAATGATGTCGCCCATGTCGGCGGAAGCCACAGTGGTACGTGGCTATATCGACTGGATGCTGGCGGTGCCCTGGAAAAAGCGCAGCCGCGTGCGCCACGATATCGATAGGGCCCGCGAAATACTCGATGAAGATCATTACGGTCTGGACGAGGTAAAAACCCGCATTTTAGAATACCTGGCGGTACAAACCCGGGTGAAGAAGATCAAAGGGCCGGTGTTGTGCCTGGTAGGACCTCCTGGAGTGGGTAAAACTTCTTTGGGGCAGTCCATTGCCCGGGCCACTAACCGCAAGTACACCCGTATGGCCCTGGGTGGAGTGCGTGATGAAGCCGAAATCCGCGGCCACCGCAAAACGTACATTGGTGCTTTGCCTGGCAAGCTGCTGCAAAAGCTGGCCAAAGTTGGTGTGAAAAACCCGCTGTTCCTGTTCGATGAAATCGACAAGATGGGCATGGATCAGCGCGGAGACCCCGGTTCTGCGCTGCTGGAAGTGTTAGACCCGGAACAGAATCACACCTTCAATGATCACTATCTGGAGGTAGATTACGATCTGTCGGATGTGATGTTCGTGTGCACCTCGAACTCGATGAATATTCCGTCGGCGCTGTTGGACCGGATGGAGATTATTCGCATTCCGGGTTACACCGAAGATGAAAAAGTGAATATCGCTCTGCGTTACTTGCTGCCCAAGCAAATAAAAGCTAATGGTCTGCGCGACAAAGAACTGGATCTTCCGGAAGATACCCTGCGTGACCTGGTACGTTACTACACTCGCGAAGCCGGCGTACGTGGACTGGAGCGAGAGATTGCCAAGATCTGCCGTAAGGTGGTGCGTGAGCACGTCTCAAGCGGCGACAAGAACCAGGTAGCGATAACGCCGGCGATGCTGGAAGACTATTCTGGCGTGCAGAAATTCAAATACGGCTTGGCAGAAGAGAACAACGAAATTGGCCAGGTGACCGGTCTGGCTTGGACCCAAGTGGGCGGCGAATTGCTGACCATCGAATGTGCGCTTACGCCGGGCAAAGGTCGGGTGGTGAAAACCGGTTCGCTGGGCGACGTTATGCAGGAGTCGATTCAGACGGCATTAACCGTGGTGCGCAGTCGCGCTAAAGCGCTGGGTATTGCCGACGATTTCCATGAAAAACACGATTTGCACGTGCATGTGCCCGAGGGCGCGACGCCAAAAGACGGCCCCAGTGCTGGTATAGGTATGTGCACAGCACTGGTGTCTGCGTTAACCCGTAACCCTGTGCGCAGCGACGTTGCCATGACCGGTGAAATAACCCTGCGGGGCCGGGTTCTGCCCATTGGCGGGCTTAAGGAAAAGCTGTTGGCAGCGCACCGGGGAGGCATCAAAACGGTTATAATTCCTGACGAAAACATCAGGGATCTCAAAGAGATACCTGAAAACATCAAAGCGTCTCTGGAGCTCCGCCCTGTTAAATGGATTGACGAAGTGCTGGACATTGCGTTGGTGTATGCGCCGGAGGTAATGGCGGGCGATATTGCCGAAAAATCAGCCGCCAAAGCCGGTTGCGATGACGACGCAGAATCGAACGAACGCCCAAATACGCACTAAACCCGACATGAATTGTTGACACACGGAAGAGCCCATTGGTATAACTGTTTCGCCGTGAAGCAGCCTGTACCAAGGGCTCCCGCGATTTATAAAGCTATTCCAACTAACGGTTTACCGCTCCGACTAACGGATTGTTGCCGCAGGGAATAAAAATAATTGCCGAATGGAATTCTGTAAACGTATGTGCAATAGTCTCTGCGTTTGAGATCCACTACCTACAACATCTTCAACCTGAAATCGAAGGGGTTTAGTGTGAACAAGTCCGAACTTATTGATGCAATTGCAGAGTCCGCTGATATTTCCAAAGCCGCCGCTGGCCGCGCTCTGGATGCTATGACCACCTCCATTACCAGTGCCCTGAAAAAGGACGACCAGGTAACGTTGATTGGTTTTGGTACTTTCTCCGTAAAAGAACGAGCTGCCCGTACTGGCCGTAACCCGCAGACAGGCGCCGAGATTCAGATTAAGGCCTCTAAAGTGCCTGGATTTAAAGCAGGTAAGGCCCTGAAAGACGCCGTTAAGTAACGGGTTTTTCGACGGCAGCTCCTTTTTTTGGAGCTGCGCCAGAAATATTAAAGGCGCATTCCACACTGAATGCGCCTTTTTACGTTAATAACGCGAGATGTACGTTAACAGCGCCAGAATTGCGTTGATGACGATAAAAAATTCGCCGGCATTCGCTGGCACAGTACGACCTTGAACAGGGATTCGGGAGACACATGCTTCAAGATATGCGGGAAAACGCCCAGGGCACCATTGCCAAGATCATTATCGGCTTGCTGATTTTGTCGCTTTCCGTTTGGGGAATGGACGCCATTATTGGCGGCTTCAGCGGCGAACCGGAAGTGGCTACGGTGAATGGCGAAGACATTACCGAGCGCGAATTTTTACGGGTGGTGCAGCTGGAAAGTCAGAACCGTCTGTCCCGTATGGAACGGCCGGATCCTTCTCTGTTGAACGAAGATCAGATTCGAGTCGACGTACTGCAGGCGCTGATCGAAGAGCAGGTGTTGGCGCAGGACGCAGACCGGCAGGGCCTGGCGTTGTCTGACGCCGATATTGATGCTCTGATCACCCAGATGCCCCAGTTTCAGGTAGACGGCCAGTTCAATCGCGATCAGTTTGTTGCCACCGTCCGCAATGTGGGTATGGGTGTTGGCGAATTTCGCGATGCTATGCGTAAGCAAACTGTGGTGAACCAGATTCGCGCCGGTATCGTCGCCAGCGGCGTTGTTACCAACAGCAGCATTACGCGGCTGATGCAGATTCAAAATCAGACCCGTGACTTCCGCCTGCTGAACATTTCTGCCAGCGCCGTGGCCGATCAGGTAAACGTCAGCGCCGATGACATACAGGCGTTCTATGACAACAATCCGAATTTGTTTCAGCAGCCCGAGCAAGTCGATGTCAGCTATGTTGTGTTATCGCTGGACGCGCTGGCTGACGCCATCGACATCAGTGACGAAGAGCTTCTGACGTATTACCAAAGTCGCGAAGCTGATCTGGCTCGCGAAGAGCGCCGGGCGGCGCATATTCTGATTGAAGACACCGCCGATGCGGAAGCCGTTTTTGAGAGTATTCAGCAGCGCCTGGCTGACGGTGAAGACTTTGCAGCGCTGGCACAGGAACTGTCGATCGATACCGTGTCTGGCGAGCAGGGCGGCGATCTAGGCTTTGCCGGCCGCGGAGTCTACGATCCGGCTTTTGATGAAGCTTTGTTCAGCCTCGAACCCGGCGCTGTTTCGGGCCCGGTGCGTACCACCTTTGGCGTGCACCTGATCAAGCTGAATGACGTTCGCCGTTCAGACGTACCCGCCTTGGCCGACGTTGCCGCGCAGTTGCGTGACGACCTGTCCCGCGAGCAAGCGCGTGAAGCCTATGCCCAGGCGCGGACAACACTGGCAGACTCGGCCTACGCGGCTGACAACCTGGAAGGACCAGCGAGAGATCTTGGTCTTGAACTTCTCCAAGCTGACAAGATTACCCGTGACGGCGGCGGTGAACCGTTTGACCATGCCGGACTGGTGCGTCAGCTGTTTTCGGAAGACGTATTGAACGGTGGCTATAACACCGAGCTGATTGACGTTGCTGAAAATCGCGCTGTGGTCGCTCGTGTGCGGGTCTATCGCGATGCTGAAGTGTTGCCGCTAGATGGCGTCGAGGAAGCTATTCGCGGTAATCTGGAAGCCGAACAAACCCGCATCGCACTGGTTGCCCGTGCGAGTGAAATGGCTGAGCAGTTGCAGGCCGGCGAATCGTTGCAGGATATCGCCGACGACAACTGGACAACGTATAGCGAACAGCCCCGCAGTGCGCCGGAATTAGGCGGTGCGGTTATGCAGACTGTCTACGCGTTGCCGCGCCCAGAGGCAGGCAAAGTCAGTTATGGCCATATTGTCAGCGGTAACAGTGCCGTGGTAATTGCTCTGAATAAAGTTAACGAAGGTGAGGTTAACACCGACAGTAGCGAATATGTGCAGTTGCAGGAGTTTCTTGCCTCGCTTGACGGCCAGCGCGAGTATACGGCGTATCAGCAGTGGCTGCGTAACAACGCCGAAGTGGAGCGTCCGTAGCACAGGTCTGGTACAGGTCTAGTACACAGCGAGAATGACGTTAGGGAAAAATCAGGGCAGGATTGCGCCCAAGGCCCGTAAAAAAACCCGAACCGGTTATCCGGTTCGGGTTTTTTTTCTAACGTTAAAGCAGATTTAGAGCATGCGCGGTCAGGGTTACGTGAGCGGAAGGCGGGTAGGGCGCAGACTTTCTTTGATTTTTTTCAGATGGCTGAGAAAATCCGGGCCGCGCTTTAAGGTTACTCCGGTGGCCAGAATGTCGATGACGGTGAGCTGGATAATACGTGACGACATCGGCATATACACTTCGGTATCTTCCGGCGAAATCACCGGTAACACCACACTGGACACTGCTGCGAGGGGCGATTGCGGATTGGTAATACCAATGACCGTAGCGCCGTTATCGCGGGCAATTTGCGCTATTTCCACCGTTTCCCGAGTGCGACCGGTGTAGGAGATAGCCACAATGACATCGCCCACATGAGAGCCGGCGGCGACCATTCGCTGAATCAAGGCGTCGTCGTAGGTGGTAACGGGTATGTTGAAGCGGAAAAACTTGTGCTGGGCATCCATCGCCACCGACGCCGAGGCACCCATACCAAAAAAGCTGATCTGCTTTGCTTGAATCAGCGAATCGATGGCCTGCGCCAGTGCCTTGGCGTCCAGCGTCTGGCGCGCTTTATCCAGGCTCGCCATGGTGCTGAGTATGATCTTGTCAGAAAATTCTGCCACTGTGTCGTCGGGCTCAACGTTTTGGCCGACATAGGGCGTGCCGGTGGCAATACTTTGTGCCAGCCGAATCTTGAAGTCGGGAAAACCGGTGGCGGAAAATCCGCGGCAAAAACGGTTAACCGTCGGTTCGCTAACGTCAGACGCTCGCGCTAGCGCGGCAATGCTATAACGGGTTGCGGCGCTAGGGTCGCGTAGGATGGCCTCTGCCACCTTGCGTTCGGATTTGTTGAGCTGCTCCAGCCTCTGCTGAATATCCTCAAGCAGATTATCATCTCGGCGGGAATGGACGAGGGTAGTTGCAGCCATGCCGGAAGCTCCCTGATTTCGTAGTTTGAGGGTAAATTTTTAAAAATTATACCCTGTTTGACGGATTTTTGGTGTAGTAAAAGTGTCGGAAGTGGGGTTAAATGAGCAGAGACTTCGATTTTAGCGACGATTATTGGATAAAATTACTACAATGACCAAATCAGACCATACTCGCTGCGATTTGATGATTTTTGGCGCTCTGGGCGACCTGGCCAACCGCAAACTTTTTCCGGCACTCTATCAGCTTGAACGCGCAGAATTGCTTGCGGAAGGAAGCCGTATTCTGGCTCTGGCCCGGTGCGAACACAGCAGCGACGACGTGCGCCAGCAGATTGCTGATAATTTGCGTCAACGGGTTCCGGCTGAAGAATTTCAACAATCGGTTGTAGAGCGCCTGTTGCAGCGGGTTGAATACCGTAGCCTTGATTTTACCTGCCGCGAGGGTTACCTGGAATTGAACGGTTGGCGCGACAGCGTCAATAATAATTTGATTGTGTACATGGCTACGCCACCGTCGCTTTATGGAGTGATTGCGCGCAATCTACGAGATTCCGATTGTTGCAGTGAGCACACCCGGGTGGTGGTTGAGAAACCCATTGGCCATGACCTGCAATCGTCGCGGGTCATCAACGATGCCCTGGGCGAGGTCTACGCCGAAAGTGAGCTGTTTCGCATTGACCATTATCTGGGCAAAGAGACCGTACAAAACCTGATTGCCCTCCGTTTTGCCAATAATCTTTTTGCCTCCCAGTGGGATCAAAACCACATTTCCCACGTGGAAATCACCGTAGCAGAAAGCTTGGGTATTGAAGGGCGCTGGGGCTATTTTGACAAGGCCGGGCAGCTGCGTGACATGATTCAGAACCACCTTTTGCAACTGCTGTGCCTGATTGCCATGGATCCACCGTCGGATTTGTCGGCAGACAGCATTCGCGATGAAAAAGTAAAAGTGCTGAAAGCTCTGCGCAAAATCACGCCTGCTATGATGGAACATTACGCGGTGCGGGGGCAGTACACCGCAGGCTCCAGCGAGGGCAAGGCGGTGCCAGGATACCTTGATGAAAAAGGTGCTGATAAATCCAGTGATACCGAAACCTTTGTCGCCCTGAAAGTAGAAATCGATAACTGGCGCTGGTCCGGCGTGCCATTTTACATCCGCACCGGTAAACGGCTGCCGGAAAAGTTTTCCCAAATTGTGATTCATTTCAAACCGGCACCGCACTACATATTCGACCCGGACCAGAAGCACCTGGCCAACAATAAATTGATTATCCGCTTGCAGCCAGACGAAGGCATGGCGCTAAAAATACTCACTAAAGACCAAGGCCTGGATAAAGGCATGCGCCTGCGGCAGGGGCCTCTGGAACTGACCTTCGCCGAAACTTTTGCCAAGGTTCGCATCCCCGAAGCCTATGAACGGCTGCTGTGGGAAGTCATGAAAGGCCATCAGTACCTGTTTGTGCGCCGCGACGAAGTTGAACACGCCTGGCGCTGGATAGACCAGATCATCACTAACTGGCAAGACAGCGGCGAACCGCCAAAACGTTATGCCGCAGGTGGTTGGGGGCCGGTGGCATCGGTGGCTTTGATAACCCGTGACGGACGAAGCTGGTATGAAGATGTCTAAGCCTTTATTGCCCAATGGCGTCTTTTGGCACCCGGCTGCAACTCCGGCAGACCTTGCCCGGAAATTGGCAGAGCAGATTGTGTTGATTCTGCGCCAGCGTCTTGAAACAGCGCCGCGGGCTAGCTTGGCGTTGTCTGGCGGCAGTACACCGATTTTGCTGTTTAAGGCTTTGGCCCAGCAAGTGCTGGATTGGCAGCGGATAGATATTGTGCAGGTAGACGAGCGTTGGGTAGAGCCATCGCACCCAGACAGCAACAGCGCCCAGATACGCGAGCATCTGTTGCAGGGAAGGGCTGCAGTTGCACGTTTTTATCCACTGTACGAAAACATTGCAAGCCCTTCAGCCGGCTTAGGTGCAGTTTGCCAACGGCTTGAATCTCTTAGCTGGCCGCTGGACGTGGTGGTGTTGGGTATGGGCAACGATGGCCATACCGCATCGTTATTTCCTGGTGCGCCGGAACTGGTCGTCGCCATGGCGGAGTACAACGGCAAGAAATTGGCCGTTATAACACCACCCCAACAAGCCCGGGCGCGAATAACTCTGACCCGCAGCGCCATTGCTGGCGCCCGTCATTGTATTCTGCACATTCAGGGCGACGACAAGCTGGGCACTCTGACAAAGGCGCTGGCCGAACTTGATAACTGGGCGCACATGCCAATCCGCGCGTTTTTGCGGTCGGGTTTGCACATTTTTTGGAGCCCCTCAAAGTGACTTTATTGATGAATGCTCAAGCTCAAGTCCAATGCCAGCGGTTAGACGACATCGTCAGCCTGTCGCCGCTGCTTCCGGTGATCACCATTAATCACCCAGACACCGCAGTGCCTCTGTGCGAGGCGTTGATGCAGGGCGGGCTTAAGGTGTTCGAGATCACTCTGCGCACTGAATACGGTCTGGATGCCATTCGTGCTCTGCGTAAGGCGCTTCCTGACGCCTTTGTAGGCGCCGGTACGGTGTTAACGGTAGAGCAGTATAAGCAGGCAGAGGCGGCGGGAGCGCAGTTTGTCGTGACACCGGGAATCACACTGGCGTTGCTGGAATACGGGTTGCAAGCACAGGCGCCGCTGCTGCCTGGCATTGCTACGGCGTCAGAATTAATGAGTGGTTACCAGCTGGGATACCGCCGTTTCAAGTTCTTTCCAGCAGAAGTGGCCGGAGGTACGGCGGGCTTGCGGGCGTTAAGCGGACCGTTTGCCGGTGTCCGGTTTTGCCCTACCGGTGGTATTCGCCAAAATACTGCAGCGGATTACCTGGCTTTGGACAACGTGATGACCGTGGGCGGAACCTGGCTGACACCGGAAGACACAGTGGCGACCGGCGATTGGGCGACAATCCGCGAACTAGCCAGGGCCAGCTTGGCCGAACCAGGCGTGTCGAGTAGCTCAGCTGAGGCTTAAGGTTCACACGAAAAGGCAGTGAACAGACAAAAAAACGCCAGCAAGCTGGCGTTTTTTTGTCTGAATAATCCGCGGTTTAGTGCTGGTGTTCACCTACCCGCACGATTTGCATGGAGTTGGTGCCGCCCTGGGCATTGGTAAAATTGCCTTTGGTGATGATAACCAGGTCGCCGTTTTTCACCACGCCCTGCTTTACCAGTTGTTCAACCGCCTGGGCATTGGTGTCTTCAGCGGCAAAGTTTGCGGCATCAAAGGGAACGGTTTGCACGCCACGGTACATTACTACCCGGTGCTGGGTGGTGTGATGGCGTGAGAACGCGTAAATCGGCAGGCTGGACTTGATGCGAGACATCAGTCGCGGGGTTGCGCCGGTTTCGGTCATACAGATGATAGCAGCTATGCCATTCAAGTGATTGGCGGCGTACATGGTAGACAGAGCAATGGCTTCATCTACCCGCCCCATGGATTCGTGCATCCGATGCTTGGACTGGTGCATAGAGGGGTGTTTCTCCGCACCAATGCAAATTCTCACCATGGCGCTTACGGCTTCCACCGGATAATCACCAACAGCGGTTTCTGCCGACAACATCACTGCATCTGTGTAATCCATCACCGCGTTAGCCACATCCGACACTTCGGCGCGGGTGGGCATGGGGTTGGTAATCATCGATTCCATCATCTGGGTGGCGGTAATCACCGCGCGGTTAAGAATTCGCGCGCGGTGAATAATGTGCTTTTGCACACCCACCAGTTCGGCATCGCCGATTTCCACCGCCAGATCACCACGGGCAACCATCACCACGTCAGACGCTTCAATGACGGCATCCAGTGCGGCGTCGTCATGGGCCAGTTCGGCGCGTTCAATTTTTGCCACCAGTCCCGCTTCAGAGCCGGCTTCTTTCAGCAGGCGGCGGGCTGTGTGCATGTCTTCGGCGTTGCGAACGAAAGAAACGGCAACATAATCGGCGCCCAGCCTGGCGGCAGTAACAATGTCTTGCTTGTCTTTCTCAGTCAGCGCCTCAGCCGACAGGCCACCGCCACGCTTGTTAAGGCCCTTGTTGTTAGACAGGGGTCCGCCGATCAGAACTGTGGAGGTAATACTGTGATCGTCTACCACATCTATCTGCATTTCAATGCGGCCATCGTCCAGTACCAGAATGTCACCGGGTTTTACATCGCGAATCAGCTGTTCGTAATCGATACCGACGCAATCGGAGGTGCCAGCATCTTTGTCCATGGTGGCATCCAGCACAAAGGTTTGGCCGGCGGTCAGGGTGACTTTGTTTTCGCTAAAGCGGGCAATACGCAACTTTGGCCCTTGCAGATCGGCCATGATAGCGACAAAACGGCCTTGGGCCTTGGCGGTGTCGCGTACCAGGCGCGCACGTTTTTCATGATCTTCTGCAGTGCCGTGGGAAAAATTCAGACGGGTAACGTCGACACCTGCAGCAATAATAGCGCCCAAAGATTCGGGGCTATCGGTAGCGGGACCAAGGGTGGCAACAATCTTTGTGCGCCGGAGCATAGTGGATGTCCTGTTAGTATGTGAAGGTGTTTCGTTTACGCGATTAGGCTGTTTATCGACTTGTAGCTTCACTGGCTCGCTTTAATCAGTGCAGCCGCATTATCCAGCATTCGGTTCGAAAAACCCCACTCATTATCATACCAGGCCATGACTTTTACATGACGCCCGATCACGCGCGTGTGGTTGGCATCAAAAATACTCGAACGCGCATCATGGTTAAAATCAACGCTGACTAGTTTTTCCTGGTTATATCCCAGTACGCTATTTTTTTCAGCCGCGGCTTTTACCGCTGAGTTTACTTCCTCAACGGAGGTGTCGCGGCTTGCAATAAAGCCAAAGTCGACCAGCGATACGTTAATAGTGGGTACACGAATCGCCAAGCCGTCCAGCTTTCCGTCCAGTGCCGGAATAATTTTACCAATCGCGGCAGCGGCACCGGTTTTGGTGGGAATCATCGATTGGGTGGCTGAGCGCGCGCGGTACAGATCTGAATGGTACACATCGCTCAGGTTCTGGTCGTTGGTGTAGGAGTGAATGGTGGTCATCAATCCGCTTTCAATTCCGACAGCATTGTTCAAAGCCTCTGCGATCGGTGCCAAGCAGTTGGTCGTGCAGGAGGCGTTGGAAATAATATGATGGTCGGCACTCAGAATTTGGTCGTTTACACCGAAAACCACCATGGCGTCTGCGTCTGGGCTGGGTGCAGAAATAATCACTTTGCGGGCACCCGCCTGTAAATGGACCGCGGCTTTTTCACGTGTTGTGAACAGGCCAGTGCATTCCAGTACCACGTCTACGCCGAGGTCTTTCCATGGCAGGTCGGCGGGGTTACGGATTGCGCTGATGGCAATACGGTCGCCGTTCACGCTGATGGAGTCGGCATCGTGGCTTACGTCGGCCGCAAAACGCCCGTGAACACTGTCATACTTGAGCAGGTGAGCGTTGGTTTCGGCATCGCCCAGGTCATTAATAGCGACCACCTGCATCTGCTCGCGATAATTATTCTCATAAAGGGCGCGAAGCGTGTTGCGGCCAATGCGGCCAAACCCGTTAATTGCGATTCGGATGGTCATATTCTTACTCCTGAACGGATGGTTTTTATTCAAAAATTCACCTTATGTAGTAAATGTATCAACAAAAAACAAACAAATGAACACTGAAACTCGTAAAATGTAAGAAATCGAACGTAAAACTACGTTCATAGCAAAAATAATCAAATAAACCTGCTGCCCGTGGAGCTTGCCATGAACCCGACCGTTGATCGCGTAACCCAAAGAATCGTTGAGCGCAGCCGAGCGTCACGTCTGGATTATCTTGCCCGTATGCAGGCGTTAAAGAACAGCTCGCCTCAGCGCGGCACTTTATCTTGCGGTAATCTGGCTCATGGTTTTGCCGCTTGTGAGCAGGACGATAAAGACACTCTGAAGCTGATGAACCGGGCCAATGTGGCGATTGTGTCTGCCTACAACGATATGTTGTCGGCGCATCAACCTTATGCGTCGTTTCCCGGTGTTATCCGTAAAGCCGCCCACGGTATGGGGTCGGTGGCCCAGTTTGCAGGTGGTACACCGGCCATGTGTGACGGCGTTACCCAGGGCCAACCGGGTATGGAACTTAGCCTGTTTTCGCGGGATACCATCGCCATGAGTACGGCGGTTTCGCTCAGCCACAATATGTTCGATGCAACACTGCTGCTGGGTATCTGCGACAAGATTGTGCCAGGGCTTTTGATAGGTGCACTCAGCTTTGGTTACCTGCCAACAATTCTGTTGCCTGCGGGCCCCATGCCGTCCGGGCTGCCGAATAAAGAGAAGCAACGCATCCGGCAACTGCACGCCGAAGGCAAGATTGGTAAAGAAGAACTGCTCGAAGCCGAAAGCGAGTCTTACCACAGCCCCGGCACCTGCACCTTTTACGGTACTGCCAACAGCAACCAGCTGTTGGTTGAGGTGATGGGGCTGCACCTGCCGGGCAGCGCGTTTGTGCATCCTGACACGCCTTTACGGGAGCAGCTTACCTGTGCCGCAACGGAGCAGGTAATCCGGCTGTCGAAACCCCAAGGCGGTACTCTGGGGCTGGGCGACATGGTGGATGAAAAAGCCATTGTGAATGCGCTGGTGGCATTACTGGTTACCGGCGGGTCAACCAATCACACCCTGCACTGGGTAGCCATTGCCCGCGCCGCCGGCGTTATTATTGACTGGAACGACTACGCCGAGTTGTCGTCGGCTGTGCCGTCAATGACTCGTATTTACCCCAATGGCGAAGCGGACATAAACGCGTTTCATGAAGCCGGTGGCACGCCCTTGTTGATTCGCGAATTGCTCAACCACGGCTATTTGCACAACGACGTACAAACCGTGATGGGTTTTGGTCTTGACCGTTACACTCAAGGGCCGGTACTCAACAAAGGCGAACTGACCTGGCAGCCGGCTCCGGCAAAGAGCCTTCACCCAAGCGTACTGAGCAGTGCTGCCGAGCCCTTCGCCTCAGGCGGCGGCCTGAAGGTGCTTGACGGAAACCTGGGTCGCGGCGTTATAAAAGTGTCGGCGGTGGCTCCCCAGCATCACAAAGTGCAGGCGCCTGCGGTGGTGTTCAATGACCAGAACGAACTGAAAGCCGCGTTTGACGCAGGTGAACTGGACCGGAATTGCGTAGTGGTTGTGCGTTTTCAGGGGCCAAAAGCCAATGGCATGCCGGAATTGCACAAGCTGACGCCCTACTTGGGCGTTCTGCAGGACCGTGGCTTTCAGGTTGCGCTGGTGACCGATGGACGCATGTCTGGTGCCTCGGGCAAAGTGCCAGCGGCTATACACGTTTATCCGGAAGCACTTGACGGTGGTGCTCTGGCCAAAGTGCGCGATGGTGACCTGATATCCCTGAATGCAGATACCGGTTCGTTGGAACTGTTGATAGACGAACAGGTTCTTGCCAGTCGTGAACCGGTAAAACCTAACCTGGCGGCATTCCATCACGGTCATGGCCGCGAACTGTTTGGTTGGATGCGCCGCAGCGCCAGTAATCCTGAACAGGGCGCCAGCGTGTTTTGGAATCATGACAACTAAGCTGACACATAGGGTCGTGGTTATATTTTTTTTCGTAAAAAACTATTTCAAACGCGTTATTAATAAGTTCGCTAACTAATTTTATTTATTTATTTATTTATTTATTTTATTTTTCGATAAGTACTTATAGAACAATCTTTTAATGTGATTTCGTGAGCACTTATCGCATCTAAAGTCACGCAAAGCGAAAATTACTTCGATCAAAAACTTTCCATTTTGTCATTTGATGATCAAATTTGTCGTGTTCCGAATATTACAATCGAAAACGAAGCAAAATATTCGTTCACTAATCGGGCTGTTGTGCCTAAAAGCAAGCGCCGCTGGTGCTGCGACGTTGCAGCAGTCTGAGATCTGGCGCTAATAATAACAGGAAGCTGACAAGACCGAACAAAACGCATTTGCGAAAACTCCCAGCCGTCGTCCAATGCGCAAGGCGCCTTTTGCCGTTGCGCTGTCACTTATAGCAGCAGGGATGGCTGCACCAGTAATGGCTGAGGTTGCATTTGAATCCTACGGCGGTTGGAAAGTGGGCGTTAATGGTCACTTGCCAATTTTTGCAACATTTGGAGATTATGACAAAAGGGCTGATGGTGATTTCCTGGATGGGGAAGACTCATTTTCCATTACTACCGGTTTTAACCCTGCAAACCAATATTTATGCCCCAGAGCAGAATGGCCTTCGAGTGTCTGGTCATTTCCAGATGAACGCGAGTTTTACGCCGGGCGATGCGGATGAAGAGTTCCGTAGTCGGGTGTCCTAAATCGCCGTGGCCGGTAATTTTGGTACCGTCAATATTGGTAAAGGTTTTGGTATCTTTGGAACGCCTGCGATCGGCGATAATGGCAGTGCGTTGGGTGTTTGTTTGACCGGGGCTGGTCCTGACCAGGTAGCGGCGACTGCGGGGCGTATCGGCAATGGTTATTTCTACGCTGACTTCCAGCCACGCGTGATGTACACCTCTAATAACTTTGGCGGTTTTCAGTTCAAGGTTGGCGTGTTTAGCCCGTCGAAGATAGCGAACCAAGCTGATGCGGAATATGACACGCCACGCGTAGAGGCTAACTTGGTGTACTCAGCGGAAAACTTCTCGCTTCGGTCCAGTGGTTTCACTCAAGACGTAGGCTCCAAAACGGGCACTAACGAATACACCATGTCTGGTTTCGACTTTGGTGGTTCGGTCTCCTTGGGTGACCTGGCTGTCCGTGGTAACTACTCAATGACCTCAGGCACCGGCGATGGCGAGTACAAAGCCATCATCTTCGGCTCACAGCTGACGTTCTAATTCTGATGTTTTAAAGGGATAAGGGTTCTAGCCATAGAACCCGTGGATAAAAAGATTGAGGGTCGTCCTTAATCTTTTTTTTGCCTGATTTTTTATCTGAATTCTAGGCAAAAAACTCCGAACGGGATAAACCGGCCGGAGAAAAGTGCCTGAGAAAGTATCAGGCGCCGTAGTGGAGAGGGTTCAGGCGGCGTTACGCAGCCACTTTGTTTGATAGATAAGTGTCTAGTGCTTCAACTTCGCTGCTTGAGGCGTAAAGCCCTTGCTTGGTTCGGCGCCAGAGGATGTCCTCGGAGGTCACCGCCCACTCGTTGTTAATCAGGTGTTTTACTTCCCTCTCATAGAGCGTGCCCACAAAGAGCTCGCCAAGATCTTCTACGCTAGCGCAATTGTTCAGAATATCCCGCGACGTTGTACCGTAGGTGCGTACGTAGCGGCTGACCAGTTTTTCCGGCAACCAGGGGTAGGCTTCATTGAGTGAAGCGGCCAGATTGATTTGGTTATCAAAGTCGCCACCCGGAAGCACGGCTGTTTTTGTCCAATGTCCCCGATTGTTTTTGAAAAAGTGGCAAATTTTGTCGGTGGCCGCTTCCGCCAGCTTGCGATACGTGGTGATTTTGCCACCAAACACTGAAATCAACGGCGCTTTGTCCTTCTCTTCGCTGACTTCGAAGGTGTAGTCGCGGGAGGCTTTCTGTGCGTTCTCTTCTTCCCCGTCCATCAAGGGGCGCACGCCCGAATAAGACCAGACCACGTCGGAGGGTTCCAACTGTCGCTTGAAGTGCGAGTTCACAATTTTCAGTAAATAGGTGGTTTCTTCCGGCGAAATTTTGGCTTCTTTCGGGTTGCCTTCGTATTCAACGTCGGTGGTACCAATCAGCGAGAAGTTATCTTCGTAAGGAATAACGAACACAATGCGGTCGTCTTCGTTTTGAAGAATATAGGCTTCTTCTTCCTGGTTCAGGCGGGGCACAACAATGTGGCTGCCTTTAACCATGCGAATCATCTTCGGTGCCGGCATCGACAGGCTTTCGCCAAACAATGAGCTTACCCATGGGCCCGAAGCATTCACGATGCACTTGGCAGAAATTACCTGATCTGCGTTTGTATTGGTGTCACGAAGGGTAATTCGCCATTCGTCACGGCCACGTTCTGCGTTTACGCACTTGGTGCGTGTTAAAATGGTGGCGCCGGATTGCTGAGCCTTTTTAGCGGTCAGTACTACCAGTCGTGCGTCGTCTACCCAACCATCAGAATATTCAAAACCGCGGGTAATATCTGGTTTTAACGGACCGGACTCATCAAAACGGATGGACTTGGAACCGGGCAAGATTTCCCGTTTGGCCAAATGGTCATAAAGAAACAAGCCTGCGCGAATCATCCACGCCGGGCGCAAGTGCGACCGGTGTGGCAAACGAAAGCGCATGGGCCACATAATGTGAGGAGAGTTGCGCAAAAGAGATTCGCGCTCGGCCAGTGCTTTTTGCACTAGGCGAAATTCATAGTTTTCCAGGTAGCGCAGTCCGCCATGAATAAGCTTGCTGCTGCTGGATGACGTCGCCGAAGCCAAATCATTCATTTCGCAAAGCAGTACTTTCAAGCCTCGGCCTGCAGCGTCCATTGCGATGCCTGTACCATTTACGCCGCCGCCAACGATAACGACGTCATAACGTTGGTGATCTACAGTCATTGTCGGTCATCTCCTGATGCCATTGGAAAAGACGCTTTCTTGTTATGCGCACTTTTCAAAGTTCATACGCGCTAAAAAGAGTATTATGCGAAAGCGAGATATATTCGTAAAGGAAAAAATAGAAAAAAAGCGAAAATAAAAGAAAAAATATATTCTCAGGCGGACTCGTAGAGAAAAGTCAGACTAAATGAAGGGTGACATCGTGCTCGGTGAGCAGTCGAGAGATTTCCGGGGGTGGTGCTTGGTCAGTAAACACATGGTCGGCTTGGGTAATGTTACCTAACCGAACCATGGCATTGCGGCCAAACTTGGAGTGGTCCGCTGCTAGTAAAATTTGGCCGGAATTGGCAATAATTGCCTGAGCGACTCGAACTTCGCGGTAATCAAAATCCAGTAGCGATCCGTCGTTGTGAATGCCGCTTATGCCGATAATGCCAAAATCCATCTTGAACTGATTGATAAAATCTCGGGTGGCTTCGCCTACAATGCCTCCATCGCGACTGCGTACTTCGCCACCGGCGATAATAACGTGAAAGTCGTCTTTGGCTGATAGAATAGACGCGACATGCAAGTTGTTGGTCACAATCTGTAAGTTGTTTTTTTCAAGCAAGGCTTTGGCAATGGTTTCGGTGGTGGTGCCAATGTTGATGAACACCGAGGAATTGTCGGGAATCAACTTGACCATAGCTTCGGCGATGCGCTCTTTGGCCTCTAGGTCCATAATCTTGCGGGCTTGATAATCGGTATTAACGGTGCTTGAGTCTATGCCCGCGCCGCCGTGATGGCGCCTCAGTTTTTTATGTTTAGCCAGTTCGTTCAAGTCCCGGCGAATGGTTTGCGGCGTCACTTTGAACTGGTCTACCAGCTGCTCGGTGGTTACAAACCCGTTGTGCTGGATCAGCTCCATAATCAAATCCTGTCGGCGCCGCTGTGCCATTCAACATCCTCCACCTGGGGTTTTTTTATATGACTGCATGTTTGATTAAAAATACTACGAAATTGTAGTCGTTTTCGATTTTTTATGCAGCCGTTCGGGCCCAAAAGACGTTTGCAGAGTTCGGGTATAGACCAAACTTCTTGGCATTCATGTTCAAAAAAGCAAAAATACGAACAAATAAGAAAGCGAGGCCTACAAAAAATGAGTCAATACATACTTTCCATAGATCAAGGAACCACCAGTTCCCGTGCCATTCTTTTTGACTTGCACGGCAATATTCACGCGCTACGGCAGCAGGAGTTTCCTCAGCATTTTCCTGACAGTGGCTGGGTAGAGCACAAGCCGGAGGACATCTGGTCAACAGTGCAAAGCACCTGCGATGAAGTGATGGCAGAAGAGTTCGGTGCAGATGACGAAGTGGTCGCGGTGGGTATTACCAATCAGCGTGAGACCACCATTATATGGGATCGGCAAACCGGTGAGCCGGTTTATAACGCGATTGTCTGGCAGGATAGGCGAACTGCTGCTTACTGCAAAAAAATGAAGTCGTCTAGCCATGAACCTGCAGTGCACAGCAAAACCGGACTTTTAATAGACCCTTATTTTTCCGCCACAAAAATCTGTTGGATATTGGAAAACGTTCCCGGCACGCGAGAGCGGGCGGAACGTGGTGAGCTGGCTTTTGGAACCGTTGACAGTTTTTTGATGTGGAAGCTCACAGGGGGGCAGGTACACCGCACCGACGCTACCAACGCCAGTCGTACGTTGCTATTTAATATTCATACCCAGCAGTGGGATAAAGAGCTACTGGAATTATTCGATATTCCCGCGTCTTTGCTGCCCGAGGTAATGGACTCGTCAGATGATTTTGGCAAAATCACGGAAGGCGGAGCGCTGAACGGCGTGTCCGTTTTAGGTGTTGCCGGCGACCAGCAGGCGGCGTTGTTCGGCCAGACCTGTTTCGAGGTTGGTATGGCGAAGAGCACCTACGGCACAGGCTGTTTTCTCATGCTCAATACCGGCGACAAAGCGCTGCAATCCGAGCACCGTTTGCTGACAACGGTCGCCTATCGTTTGAATGGTAAGCCGACCTATGCGATAGAGGGCAGCATCTTTATTGCCGGGGCAACGATTCAGTGGCTGCGTGATGGTTTGCAATTGATTAATAACGCCAGCGAGGCCGAACCACTGGCGCAATGCACGCCGGTAGACCACGGCGTTTATCTGGTGCCGGCGTTTACCGGGCTGGGTGCACCTTATTGGGATCCTAACGCCCGCGGCGCCATTTTTGGCCTGACCCGCGACACAGGAATCAAGGAAATTGTGACCGCTGGGTTGCAATCGGTGTGCTATCAGACCAAAGACCTGCAGAAAGCCATGGAGAAAGACGGCATTCGTCCGATTACCCTGCGGGTAGATGGTGGCATGGTCAAAAATAACTGGGTGATGCAGTTCCTCGCCGATATATTGGGGGCCACAGTTGATAGGCCTTCGATGGTGGAAACTACAGCTCTAGGCGTAGCTTATTTAGCGGGCTTAAAAGCCGGCGTTTACGGTTCGCTGGAAGAGCTTGCCGATTTATGGCGCTGCGACCGCCGCTTTGAACCCGTAATGTTGAAGGCAGATCGCGACCGGTTGTACGCCGGCTGGATTCAGGCGGTGCACAAGCTTTAAACGAAGCGGAAGCTATGAACCCGGGTTGCGCGTTAGCGCACCCCCAGTTCCCGCAAGCGCTTATAGAGAGTGTTGCGGCTGATTGAAAGCTCCCGTGCTGCGCTTGAAATGTTGCCCCTACATTTTTGATAGACCTGCAATGTGTGAGCCAAGCGTTCTGGCGCTGCAGTTTTCAGTTCACAAAGCGGGGCCTCCGAGAAACTATCACCGGTGGCGGATTTAACGGCGTCTGACAGGTTACCGGTATTGGTGGAATCAAGCTGCGCCAGAAAATCGGTGGGCAAATGCCATATCTGGAGATCTTCGCCGTCGGCAATGGCCACAGCTACCCTGACGACATTGACCAGTTGGCGGATATTTCCGGGCCAGGGGTGATTGGTGAGTGCTGCCAGAATCCGGGGCGACAGTGCCTCGCTTTGCACTGGATCACGGTACTGGCTGTAAATATGCTGAACTAGTTTGTGTTTGTCTGTGCGATCACGAAGTGCTGGCAGTTCGACACACAATCCGTTGATGCGATAGTAAAGGTCTGCACGTAATTGCCCCGACTCGACGTGCAATGCTGGTGAACGGTTTGTGGCTGTTATTAGCAGAATATCTACCGAAATGCTGTCGGTGGCGCCAACCGGTGTCACCACTCGTTCTTGAAGTACCCGCAATAACCTTGATTGCGCCGATAATGGCATTTCGCCAATCTCATCCAGAAACAAAATGCCTTTGTGAGCTTTACGAATGAACCCCAGTGAACCTTGCGCCCTTGCTCCGGTAAATGCGCCGGCTTCGTAGCCGAACAGTTCCGATTCCACCAGCTCCGGGGGGATAGCCGCGCAATTAACGGCAACCAAAGCCTGTTCCTTGCGCTGTGTGGCCTGATGGAGGGCTTTAACCAGCACTTCTTTGCCAACCCCGGTTTCCCCGGTAATCAGCACTGGCACGCCGCGTTCCAGTACTTTCAGGCTTTGTTCCGCGCAGCGACGAACGGTTGCGTCGCCGTATTCGAGGGTTGAAAAGTTGGCGCTGTTCGTCTGTGTCGCTTTGGTTTGTCGTGCTACTACTAGATCGTCCTCGGCGGGGGGCCTTACCTGGGCAACGGTGGGTCGCTGGACCTTCGCACTCAAACGCACCCGATTTTTAGTGCTGAGCTGCAATGCAGATTGCGGCGGGTGCCCAAGAATGTGATTGCGGTGGGTAGTGAACAGGTCGTCCAGTCGAACTCCAGCGGTCGTTTTGCTCAACAGTTGGTCGGCACGCTGATTGCTGGCCACGATACGCCCCAAGTCATCGCAAATAAGTATACCGGACCAGGGGCTGTCGAAGTTGTCTGCAGTGGTGCTGAGCGTCAGCATGAAATGGTCGCGCTCGAACTGACGCTTCAGCAGGCGGTTTTCTACCGACTGCGCCAGTAAACGAACCATGCCCAGAGTATGAGCCTGGGGCAGATAGGCGTCACTGAACACGCTGAGCACGCCCACCAATTGCTTGTGTGCGTCAAAAATAGGCGCGGCCGAACCAATCATGCTGCGATTGAGCTTTAGAAAGTGTTCGTTACGCTGAATCTGCACCGCTTTATTGGCGGCAATCGCAGTGCCTATGGCGTTTGTACCACAACGCTCTTCCCGCCAGTTTGAGCCTTGCTGGAACCAGGGTTTTAACTGTGCCTCGGTAATGCGTTCGTCACCCCAGCTTCTAAGCACCGTTGCGTGCCGGTTTGCCAGCAAAATAAGGCAGCGACTGCTGGAAAGCACATTTCGATAGTAGGGCAACACTTCGGCTTCGGTATTGGTGAGTAGTTCGTGGTATTGGCGCTCCAGCTCTTCTACCTGTGCCGCGCCCGGTGCCGGTGGTGTGGGTTCGAAGTCGTGATCAAGGCCCCAAGCGATGCAGCGATCCCAAGATTGCTCGACTAGGCTGCGTTCATTTTCGTGTTCGGTATGTTTCATTAAGCCGCATCTCTGTGTTCGTTTTAGAGTTATTTGATGCCAATGTGCGAGGCGGATTGTTCATTGGCGCTCTGAATACTGTTCAATAATCTGTGTAAATTGTGTTGAGGTCAATGTTCAATTTGAACAAAGTAGTGTTAAACGAACACAATATCTTTCGATTTAGAAAAATCAATACTATAAAAAATCTATATAAATCAACAATATAAGTATTTTTACGTAGGTTTTCAAAAACTGGTATAGCCTTTGCTTTGTTTAATTAGCAATCAAAAGACAGGGCGCGATTATTTGCCCAGATGTTATTCCACAAGAACAAGAAGGAATAGATATGTCCTTAACTCTGGAGAACCTCTCTCATAGGGTCGACGGTGTCGACTATGTACGGGATGCCAATCTCACCTTTCAGGCGGGCTCTTTCAATGTGCTGCTGGGTCGAACGCTCTCGGGTAAAACCTCGATGATGCGCTTGATGGCCGGACTTGACACACCAACTGAAGGCCGATTGATCTTCAATGGCCAAGATGTAACTGGACAAAGCGTGCAAGCCAGGAACGTCTCGATGATTTATCAGCAGTTCATCAACTACCCAGGCATAACGGTGTATGAAAACATCGCCTCGCCTTTGCGTCTGGCCAAGATGACGGATTCGGAAATTGACCGCCGGGTCAAAGAAACCGCAGCCATGCTGCAAATTAGCCCCCTTCTGAAGCGCTACCCCCTTGAGCTTTCTGGCGGCCAGCAGCAGCGGACAGCAATGGCGCGGGCGTTGGTTAAAGACGCCACTTTGGTGTTGTTCGATGAACCCCTCGTGAATCTTGATTATAAATTACGGGAAGAGCTGCGGGCCGAACTGCGTGACCTGTTCCGTGAACGCCAGTGCATTGCGATATACGCCACCACAGAAGCTAACGAAGCTTTGGCTTTAGGCGGAACAACCACGCTATTGCATGAAGGTAAAGTGATTCAAAAGGGTCCGGTGATGGATGTGTATCGGTCACCGGTAAACACCTTGGCCGCGCAGCTGTTTAGTGAACCGCCGATGAATATGATTCGCGGACGCGTAACAGAAACAGAAGTAACGTTTGACGAATACTCTCATCACGCTTTGACTCAGGATCTGTCCAAACTTGCGCCAGGCGATTACTGGTTCGGCGTGCGGCCGAGCCACATTTCTTTGGTGCCGGCCAACGACGACGATCTTGAAATGTCGATGGAAGTTGCCCTAAGTGAAATTAGCGGTTCGGAAACCTTTATACACATCGAAAACAGCCATTTCGAAATGGTAATGCAGCTTATGGGTGTGCACCAGTACCACACTGGTGCTCCGGTTAAGGTTTACCTGCCGATCAACAAACTGTTCGTGTTCGATAGCGCCGAAAAGTTGGTGCACACACCATCGCGTATGTCAGGAGGGGCAGTCTAATGGCTGAAATTCAATTGAAATCACTGGCTCATAGCTACAGCCAAACGCCGAGCGGGCCAGAAGATTATGCGATTCGCCAGCTCGATCATGTTTGGCATAAAGGTGGCGCTTACGCTCTGCTAGGGCCATCCGGTTGTGGTAAAAGCACCATGCTGAATATCATTTCCGGCCTGGTTCAGCCTTCCGAAGGCGAAGTGTTATTTGATGGCAAGCGTGTTAATGAGCTGTCACCGCGGGACCGAAATATAGCCCAAGTATTCCAGTTCCCGGTTATTTACGACTCCATGACGGTGTTTGATAACCTAGCGTTTCCCTTAAAGAATAACAAAATTCCAAAGTCGCGCATAAAGGCGCGTGTGCACGAAATTGCCACAGTGCTGGAAATTGAAGACAAATTGTACAAGAAAGCTAAAAATCTGACCGCTGATGAAAAGCAGAAAGTGTCCATGGGGCGCGGTCTGGTGCGGGAAGATGTATCAGCCATTCTGTTTGACGAACCACTTACGGTCATTGACCCCCAGTTGAAGTGGAAGCTGCGCCGCAAGCTAAAGCAGATTCATGAGCAGTTTAATATCACCATGGTGTACGTGACTCATGACCAGCTAGAAGCTTCTACGTTCGCCGACAAGATTGCGGTGATGTACGGCGGCCAGATTGTGCAGTTCGGCACGCCCACCGAGTTGTTCGAACAGCCCAATCATACCTTTGTTGGCTATTTTATCGGTAGCCCCGGTATGAACCTGATCGAAGTCGAGCGTTTCGCTACAGGCGTTCGCTTCGGGTCTACCCAGGTGGCACTTTATTCCTGGCAGGTTGAGCTTTTAAAACGTCTCAAATCCAACAATATAAAAATTGGTATTCGTCCGGAATTCATAGAGTTGTCTGCAACCGCTTCCGACAATACTTATGAGGCCGAGATTTTGGACATGGAAGACCTCGGTACCTATAAAATCATCACCGTGCAGCTAGATCAGCAGGAAATGAAAGTGCGGATGAACGAAGAGTTTGAGGGTGCCATTGGCAGTCGCACGCATTTGTCGTTTCCGCAGCAGTGGCTGAAGCTGTATGTCGATGAATTCCTGGTACAGGAGCAATAATAATGCAAAAAATCCAGAATAATCGCGCCTGGTGGCTGGTGCTGCCGGTATTTTTGCTGGTCGCGTTTTCAGCGTTAATTCCGCTGATGACCGTTGTGAACTATTCAGTTCAGGATATTTTCGGCCCCGGACAGGCGTTTTTCGTCGGCACAGAGTGGTTCAGAGAAGTACTTGGTGACGAGCGTTTGCAGGATTCTCTGATTCGCCAGTTCATGTTTTCCGGTGCTGTGTTGCTGATTCAGATTCCATTGGGTATCGGCGTTGCGCTGATGATGCCGAAGTCTGGCATTAAAGCTTCCCTGTGTTTGATTCTGATCGCTATTCCGCTTCTGGTTCCCTGGAACGTGGTAGGGACTATCTGGCAGATTTTTGCCCGTGGCGACATCGGCCTGTTTGGTTGGGGCCTTAACGAGCTTGGCTTTGACTACAACTATACCGGCAACACCGTCGATGCCTGGTTAACGGTTCTGTTGATGGATGTGTGGCACTGGACTCCGTTGGTTGCGCTGCTTTGCTATTCCGGCCTGCGCGCCATTCCTGAAGCTTTCTATCAGGCTGCTGAGATTGACCGTGCCTCAAAATGGGCGGTGTTCCGTTATATCCAGTTGCCACGGCTGAAAAGCGTGTTGATCATTGCGGTGCTGTTGCGTTTTATGGACAGCTTTATGATCTACATCGAGCCGTTTGTATTGACCGGCGGCGGGCCTGGCAGTTCGACCACCTTTCTGAGTCAAACATTGACCACCATGGCCATCGGGCAGTTCGATCTGGGGCGCGCATCTGCTTTCTCGCTGATCTACTTCCTGATTGTGCTGTTGATTTCGTGGCTGTTCTTTACTGCCATCACTCAAGCTGACAAAGAACAATAAGGAAAGTGTGATGAGACAAACCCGTTCTAAAAACGTAGGGATCACCCTTTTTATAGCGCTTTTGCTAACCCCGGTTTACTGGTTGTTGAACATGTCGTTCAAAACGAACCAGGAAATTCTGGGAAGCCTTACGCTGTTTCCAAAAACCTTCACGTTTGACAATTATGCGGTCATATTCAGCGACCCCAGTTGGTACAACGGCTACCTGAACTCGATGACCTATGTTGCCATGAACGTGGTTATCACGTTGCTGGTGGCTTTGCCGGCGGCTTACGCATTCAGCCGCTACAAATTCCTGGGCGACAAGCATCTGTTTTTCTGGCTGCTGAGCAACCGGATGGCGCCGCCGGCGGTATTTCTGTTGCCATTCTTCCAGCTGTATTCATCAATTGGTCTGTTTGATACACACATTGCCGTTGCACTGGCGCACTGTTTGTTCACCGTACCCCTGGCAGTGTGGATTCTGGAAGGCTTTATGAAAGGCGTACCCCGTGAATACGACGAGATGGCTTTTATTGACGGTTATAGTTTTCCAAGGTTTTTTATCAGAGTGTTTCTGCCGATGATTCGTTCTGGCATCGGCGTAACCGCATTCTTTACCTTTATGTTTTCTTGGGTAGAACTGTTGCTTGCCCGCACACTGACATCTGTAGACGCTCAGCCGATTGGCGCCATCATGACGCGGACCATTGGGGCCAGCGGTATTGATTGGGGTGTGCTATCGGCAGCCGGTGTTCTAACGATTATTCCCGGTATATTGGTAATTTGGTTCGTTCGTAACCATGTGGCCAAAGGCTTCGCTCTCGGACGCGTATAAGGAGAACACTGATGATTGACTGGATGAATTGGACCCCTACGGTCGTAATCTTTTTTGCGGTGATCGCTTCGATTCTCGCGTTTATGACGGTTTACGAAATTGTTTCGCCCTGTAACGAGCGCAAAGGATTTCTGCCCATCGAGACCACTCGTGGCGACCGTTTGTTTATTGGTTTACTATCGACTGCTTACATTCATCTGACGTTTCTTGCGGTCAGCGACGTAAGTTTGTGGGTGGCGCTGGCAGTTTCTGTAGTTTGGGTAGGCGTGTTGCTGCGCTGGGGTTAGCCAAACTGCGCACGAAAAATGCAGTGTGTCGTAAAATAATACTAAATATTTTTTTTAAAAATGGTTGTAAAGAATTCGTAAACGAACTATTTTTAGATTAATGGTCGAAAGCGATCATTAGGCGCTTATCGAACACGGGGTTTATTGAGTAGAGTGCTGCAAATATTGTTAAGGTAAAAACGGAGCGCGGTTTGATCCGGTTCCATTCATAAAAAGTAAATGAGGTTGGGTATGTTCAAAAATAACAAACATCCTAAAACTCTTATACTCAGCGCTGCTATTGCTGCTGCCAGTATGAGTCTGAGCTTACAAGCTTATGCCGATCAATATTCGGACGCGGCGGAAAAGTGGGTAAGTGAGTCATTCAAGAAGTCGACTCTGAGCAAAGAAGAGCAGATGAAAGAAATGGCTTGGTTTACTCAGGCTGCGGAAGAGTTTCGCGGAATGGAAATCAACGTTGTTTCAGAAACCATCGCCACTCACGAGTACGAATCCAACGTTCTGGCTAAGGCATTTACCGAAATTACCGGCATCAAGCTGACTCACACTCTGATCCAGGAAGGCGACGTTATTGAGAAGCTGCAGACCCAGATGCAGTCAGGCCGCAACATTTACGACGGTTACGTCAACGACTCCGATTTGATCGGTACTCACTTCCGTTATGGCAAAGTTGTAGCGATTGACGACATCATGGCGGGTTCTGGCAAAGACCTGACCCTGCCAACACTGGATCTTGAAGACTTTATTGGACTGGAATTTACCACTGGGCCTGATGGCAAGCTGTATCAATTGCCTACTCAGCAGTTTGCCAACCTGTACTGGTTTCGAGCCGACTGGTTTGAACGTGAAGACCTGAAAAAGCAGTTTTCAGAAATTTACGGTTATGATTTGGGCGTCCCGGTTAACTGGTCTGCTTACGAAGACATTGCTGAATTCTTCTCGGTCCACGTAAAAGAAATTGATGGCAAAAAAGTATACGGCCACATGGATTACGGCAAGAAAGATCCCTCTCTTGGCTGGCGTTTCACCGATGCTTGGTTCTCTATGGCTGGTGCTGGCGACAAAGGCCTGCCTAACGGATTGCCAGTAGACGAGTGGGGTATCCGGGTTGAAGAGTGTCATCCGGTCGGTTCCAACGTCTCGCGCGGAGGTGCTACCAACGGCCCGGCAGCGGTTTACGCGACCACCAAGTACGTTGAATGGATGCAAAAGTATGCGCCGCCCGAAGCAACGGGTATGACTTTCTCTGAATCTGGTCCAGTTCCAGCTCAGGGCGCGATCGCTCAGCAGATTTTCTGGTACACCGCGTTTACTGCCAGCATGATCGAGGAAGGACTGCCGGTTGTAAATGATGACGGTACTCCGAAATGGCGTATGGCTCCTTCGCCCCGTGGTCCTTACTGGGAAGAAGGCATGAAGCTGGGTTATCAGGACGTAGGCTCCTGGACCTTCTTGGAATCAACTCCTGAGAAGCGTCGTCTGGCAGCATGGTTGTACGCTCAGTTCACGGTTTCCAAGACTGTGTCTCTGGAAAAAACCGTCGCTGGCCTCACGCCGATTCGCGAATCTGACCTTAACTCTGACGTAATGTCGGAAATGGCGCCGAAGCTCGGTGGTCTGGTTGAGTTCTATCGCAGCCCTGCACGGGTTCAATGGACGCCGACTGGCACCAACGTTCCTGATTACCCGAAGCTAGCCCAGCTGTGGTGGCAGTACATTGCTCAGGCAGCCAGTGGTGAAGCGACTCCTCAGGAAGCTTTGGACGGTTTGGCAGATGCTCAAGATCGTGTAATGGAGCGTTTGGAGCGTGCCAACGTACTTGCTAAATGTGGTCCGAAGCTTAACGAGCCGCGTGATCCGCAGTACTGGTTGGATCAGCCTGGCGCACCTAAGCCCAAGCTGGCCAACGAGAAGGTACAAGGCGTAACCGTACCTTACAACGAACTGTTAAAAACCTGGGAAGACGCTCGTAAGAGCTAATTTCTGAAGATCGATGCCTGCCGCAGTCGAGCATTTCGATTGCGGCCGGCGCTTTACTGTGCGCTGGTGATTTCGGTTGAGTTTCTATTTCCCCCAGTCGTAATAATTCCAATTATCCCCTCTGGCCTACGCGGTTTTTAGTTTGCATTTTTTGCTCTTTTACCCAGTTTATTTTGAACTAGCGGTCGGAGTAAAAGAAACATGAACAAAATCTCGGTTATTCACCGGCTCTATGCTGGTTTTTCAATTCTTTGTTTAATCATTGTTTGTTGGGGCGTGTTTAACAGTCGCATCATGTCGTCTTTCTCGGACACAACCCACGAGCTGACATCAGACTACTTTCCCCTCGCTGCTCAAATCCAACAAGTTGACTCTCACCGGGCTGAAGCCGGAAAGCAGGCGCTTTCTATAATGGCTGCAGAAGACTCCGATATATTGGCCGTCAGGCTGTCCGCGATTAAAACAACTATAAATACATTGAACACGTAGGCGAGTGGCATTTCTTCACGAGACAACATGGAAAAATTTTCTGTGGTGCAAACTCGAAACCAACGTGTTGCACAGAATGTTATCGCACTGAAATCATCCGTTGATCAGCTGGGCGAATACAATCGTTCGGTACTGGAAGTTTCCGAAATAGTCAGTGAAGGTTTGTCAGCATTTTTAGCGAATAATGCAGAAATGAAACGGCTCTTAGTGAGGGATGGCACGGAACCCGCTGGTGACGATATCTATATTCGGGACTTGTTTACTACGATTATGGAAAACCTGGCGAACATTGAGCTGCTCATCATGCAAATGGTCAGCTCCGACGATGCCGACAAACTCGCGAGTGTCATTGAGAATCTGCGGTTTAATACCCAAACCATTGAACCGGATATTGAGGCGTTAGTGTCGGAAGTTCCGCGTTTGGAAGGCCTTCCGGTATTGATTGACAGTTTTATGGCCGCGGTGAATCAGGACGACGGCATTATTAACCAGTATTTGGGCTATCGTCAGAATCGCTTGAGGCTGGCTGAAGCCGGGCGGGAAGTGGATCGGCATGTGGGTGATCTTTCGGATAACCTCGACGGGATGAGAGTGGCAGTTTCAGACCGGATTACCCAAACGGTCGCGGCGCTTGATGAGTCTGCCAGACGTTCTGAACAGCTGGTTTACTGGTTGTTATCGCTGGTTGTTTTGTTCGCTTTGGGCACTTCTGTGTGGCTTGCCAGAATGATCAGCCTGCCCCTTAGGGCCACACTTTCGCACTTGTCCAGCATGGCAAAGGGTGATTATTCGCGCCGGCTGGAGTTCAACGCCAAGGGTGAGTTTACAGACCTTAAAGCTTCCGTGAACCAGTTGTCGGACGCTATGGCGACTGTTATGGGAAGCCTGCAGCAGGCGGGTAGCGACATTGCCGTTATTGCAACAGGCAATGCCCGGTTTGCCCGGGACTTTAATGAACGGGTGCGTGGACAGTCTGAAGAACTCAGTACCATAGCGGCGGCGATGACCCAGATGGAGGCGTCCGCTCGCGAGGTAGCGGGTTCACTACGGGGAATTCAGGATCTGTTAGGTGAGATAAATCAGCAAGTTGTGGAGAACCTGTCCGACGCAGAGCGTGGCAGCCCAATGTGTCGTTAACGCCGTTCCCGAACCCGGCAAGATCGACTATCTGAAAGCCTTGGTGAGCGACGCTGAGGCTCTGGGCGCGCGCGTTATGAACACTGGAGGCGGTCAGGCAAACGGAACTTATTTCCACCCTGCAGTTCTGTACCCGGTGACCACCAAAATGCGCGCTTACCAGGAAGAACAGTTTGGACCGGTTATTCCGGTGGTGGCGTTCAGCGATGAGTCCGAGGTGATTCGTTATGTTCGGGAATCCGAATTTGGCCAGCAACTGAGTATATTTGGCAGTGACCCTGCTGCCATAGGTGGGTTGATTGATGTCCTGGCTAACCAGGTAGGGCGCATCAACTTGAACAGCCAGTGCCAGCGTGGGCCCGATACGCTGCCGTTCAACGGTCGCAAAAATTCGGCGGAAGGAACACTGTCGGTATCAGATGCACTGCGGGTGTTCTCAATTCGCACCACGATTGCTGCCAAATCCAGTGAATCCAACCGCGACCTGGTCACCAGCATTGTGCGTGAGCGTCATTCCAGAACTCTGACCACAGATTATCTGTTCTGATTACGCGGCGGCCGAATTTTGCGCCATACTGCGTTTCTACGCTGGCGTAAGAGGAGGGAGGTCGCTATGTCATCATCTCAAGTCACAGAGCACATCATCTGGCAATCTGCACAATGCTATCTCGGCCAGGTGCTTGTGGCTTGCAGTGACACGGGTGTGTGCGCCCTGCTGACAGGGCAGACACTGCCACCGCTAATGGAGCGATTGCGCAGTCGCTTCCCTCGTGCTGAATTACACGAAGCAGAAAGCGTTTGCCCGAGCTGGCTGGGCAGAGTGAAAGCCCAGCTGACAGACGGCCGCAGTGCAGAACCCTTGGCTCTGGATTTGCGCGGCACCGAGTTTCAGCAGCAAGTTTGGCGCGCGCTCCAAAGTATTCCCAGTGGTGAAGTTATCAGCTACGCCGAGTTGGCGCGGAGGGCTGGGCGACCAAAGGCCGTGCGCGCCGCTGCCAGTGCCTGCGGAGCCAATCCGGTGGCCGTGTTGGTGCCGTGCCATCGAGTGCTGCGCAGCAGCGGCGATCTGGGCGGCTATAATGGTGGTGTTGCTACTAAAAAAGCCCTGCTTGCCCATGAGCAGGCGCTTTCTGACCGTTAAATTCTGGTTTACCCTTGTCTGCAACATAGCTACCATTCCACCGTATCGGTGTGGGGAGGTTATACGTGAAATAGGCGCTATGATATGAGCAATCAGCCATTGTCAGTGGAGCAGCCGGAAGGTTTGCCGCGGAGTCAGGTAATCGGATTGGTGGTCGGTTTGGCGGGCTTTTTAGCTTGCCTGATTATACCGCCGCCTGGTGGTATGTCGGTCGAAGCCTGGGCCACTGCATTTCTGAGCATGTGGGTGAGCAACACGGCAACGGCGGTAATGATGCTGCCCATTGGCCTGTCTATTATCGCCATGACCCAGAGCGACAACGAGGACGGCCTGCGCCGCTTTGGCACGGCGCTGCTGCTTGCGATTGCCTACTCCGCCAGTATTGGTGGTATTGCGACCTTGATCGGTACGCCTCCCAACGCCTTGTTGGCGGCTTATTTGTTGGATACCCAGGGTATTGAAGTCGGCTTTGCCCAATAGATGCTACTGGGTCTGCCGGTTGCGGTAGTGATGCTCTTGCTGGTGTGGTAGTGGCTGACCCGGATAGATTTTGATATTGGTCGCGCTGATGACAGCGGCGAAATGATCCGTCGCGAGCTGGCGGCCCTTGGGCCACTTGGCCGCGGTGAAAAACTGGTCGGACTGGTGTTTGTGCTAACGGCGAGTGCCTGGATATTCCGCCCGTTGCTGTCGGCGAACCTGGCGCCTTGGCTGAGTGATACGGGTATTGCCATTGCCATTGCCGCTGCGCTGGCGCTGTTTCTGATTCCGGTGGACACCCGTGAGCGTAAATTTTTGTTGGACTGGGAAAGCGCTGAAAAATTGCCGTGGGGTGTATTACTGCTGTTCGGTGGTGGCCTCGCCATGGCTGGCGTTAGCAGCAGCTCCGGCTTGGCAAGCTGGATAGCCGAAGCTATGGGCGCGGCAACCCTGTTGCCGGCATTGTTGATGGTGGCGCTGGTCACCTTGGTGCTTATTTTTCTGACCGAAGTCACCAGCAACACGGCCACTGCTGCCGCCTTTTTGCCTCTGTTGGGCGCTCTGGCAGTGGCCCAAGATATTTCACCGCTGTTGCTGACGGTTTCCGCCGCCATTGCCGCCAGTTGTGCGTTCATGATGCCGGTGGCTACACCGCCAAACGCCATCGTATTTTCCAGCGGCCATATGCGTATCGGCGATATGTTGCGTGCCGGCTTCGCTTTGAACTTGATGGGCGTGGTGGTGGTTACTGGTGCCAGCTATTGGTTAATGGGCTGGGTGTTTGGTTTGTGATGTATGAATAATAAGTGTGGCTGCACTCTGGCGCTCAATCTTCTGGCCGCGATAAATCCAGCCAGGGCTGGGATAACCAGTAAAAACGTCCGCCGTCTGCGGGGTAGGTGCAGTTATAGCGAAAGCGACGGCTGCTGAATGCAGCAGGCGCCTGAACATTGGCCTGCTGCGCGTTGCTGGTTACCTTGATTCGGCCCTGGCCGGAGCCGAAGCAGGTCAGTTTATCTGGCGTGAATCCGCTCGGCAGAGTCATCCGCAGGTGCGGCGGGTTAGCGTTGACAATACCGTCTGGGAGATGCTCGGCTGGCACAGGTAAAGCCTTACTCAGCAATTTGTTTTCCAGGCCTTGTAGCTGCCCATAGGCGTTAGCCATAGGAAATCGTGGCAGTCGGGTGCGGCTTGAGGTTGCGCCGACGGGGCCGGATTGCTGACCGAAAGCCAGCCAGCCGCGCTGGTTTATTTGCTGTTCCAGGGCTGTATCAAATTCGCCATAGGGATAGGCGAACATTGGCGGGGCCTTGCCAAACTCTTTCTCAAGCAACGTTTGCGCGCTATCAAGGCCTTGATGAACACGCTCTTGCCACTGCTCTACTTCCTCATTAGGTTTTTTGGCCAGGTGCCCGTGGCCAGCGCTGTGGTTGGCGATGGTCGCCAGGCCCGTAGACGCCAGTTCCTGCAGCTGCTGT
>JBALXR010000005.1:0-24531 GCA_036960525.1 Marinobacter sp. | reverse complement strand
TAGCGTCATAAAACCGCTGTTGCCGATGGTGTCGGTGTTCACAAACAGGGTGTAGGGATAGTTGAGCCGCGCCAATATGGGTGCGACGTTGGAATACACCGAACTGTAGGCGTCATCAAAACTCAGGGCAACGGCATCGCCGCCATTACCCGCCAAGGCTTTTTGTGTTGCCTCGTACAGTGGTTCAACCGCCAACCCGAGTTGGTCAATCAGTTGCAGTTGCGCGTCAAACAGTGCCGGCGACGTACTGGTGGCGCCCGGCGTGTTATCGCTGATGTGGTGGTATTGCAATATGGCCAAATCTGCACTGACGCCTGCAGGTAACGCAAGTGTGATAGCCAGCGTGGTGGCTACAAAACCCTGTCGGCGCATGTAAAATTCCTTCATTTTAAAGGGTGGCCTTCAGGCTGCTTATTAGCAGCACTTAGTAGCGCCCGCGATAGTGGTTTCTGATGACGGCAAAGGCCGCGTTAAGTGTCTGGATTTGTTCGGTGCTGCCGCCCCTGTCAGGGTGCGCCTGCATAACGGCACGGCGAAATCGCTGTTTTACTTCGTGAAAATAGTCTGGCAAACGCCTGTCGCTATAACCCAGACAGTGCGCTGCCGCGGCAATCTCCGATGTGTCGTGATGGTCATTGGCACCCCGATGACCGGCGTAGAAGTTGTCAAGCATGGCGTGGATCTGCGCCGTGGACAGCTGGTATTGGTTCAGATCCAGATAGAATGCCCGCAAGGAATCTGCCTGGGCCGGCAGGCTCTGGTTAGACAGCTTGTGACCAAGCTCTTCTGGGCGGCTTTCAAGGCGGGTCAGCATGGCTGATATGGCAAGGGTTTCACCGTCCTCGGCCAATTGATCGCGCAGTGTATACAGGGTGTGAAACAGCAAGAAGTGAATCGGATATAACAGCTCGGGTTGATCAAAGCGCACATCGCCCAAGAGTTGCCAAGGTGGCTGCTGCAGTTTTTTGATTAAGGCATACTCACTCAGCCCGCCAGGTGCTTGGCGCAGTTCGTGCTCCAGAGCAACTTGCAGGTGGGCTATGTGGCTTTGCAGAGCCTCATGGGGCCGAGGATCGCCAAGGCTAGCAATGGCACTGGGCTTTTTGGGTGTCGAGGTATTGATCATGACTCTATGGTAGAGCACACACGGGTCGGTCTGCCAGTTTGATGGCACCTATGTGGGCTTGTGTCAGTGTTAACAGCGGAATGCGACGGGTATAATCCGGCCTAACATTTTTCAACGTTGAAGCTGCTATGCACCCAGTAACCGATCCGCAAAAACCCGACGCGCGGCGCGAGCAACAAAAACTGCAGAAACGCCTGCAACGGGAAGCCGGGCAAGCAATTGCGGACTTCTCGATGATCAAGGCCGGCGACAAGATTATGTGTTGCCTAAGCGGCGGGAAGGATTCCTATGCGATGCTGGACATTCTGCTGAGCCTGCAGAAAAAAGCACCGGTGCGCTTTGAGGTGATTGCGGTCAATCTGGATCAGAAACAGCCAGGTTTCCCGCAGCATGTTCTACCACAATACCTGCAGAATCTGGGCATCGAATACCATATTATCGAGCGCGATACCTACAGCGTCGTCAAAGACAAAATTCCCGCCGGCAAAACCACCTGTGGTTTGTGTTCACGCCTGCGGCGAGGGATTTTATATGCCTTTGCCGAGGCCAACGGGGTTACTAAAATCGCTCTTGGCCATCATCGTGACGACCTGCTGGAAACCTTGTTTCTAAATATGTTTTACGGTGGAAAACTCAAGTCGATGGCACCGCTGCTGCGCAGTGACGACGGCCGTAATACGGTTATCCGACCGCTGGCTTATTGCCGCGAGAAGGACCTCGAGCGCTTCGCCAAGTTGCGAGACTATCCCGTGATTCCCTGCAACTTGTGCGGCTCTCAGGAAAATCTGCAACGCAAGGTGATAAAAGACATGTTCAAGGTCTGGGATGAAGAGCACCCCGGGCGTCTGGAAACCATGTTCAGCGCCTTGTGTAACGTAGAACCGTCACATCTGGCAGACCCGGAGTTATACAATTTCGCTGACAATTCTAGAAAATCGGCGCCGCGCTCTGTTGCTCCGAATGGCGCAGAAAAGCAGGGAGTTACGTCGGTTTCAGGCAGGGCCGCGGAAGAGTTCGGGCGTCTTGATGTTCTGAATCTGTAATCCTGCAGGCTCAGGTTAGTACCCGCCACCGGCGCCCAGCAATGCCACCAGAGGTAGGGTCCAAAACCCGAACACAATCAGCATCACGCCGCTGAATTTACGGAACAATCGATGGCTTTGCAGTCCTCGCACCCAGCGCGCGGCATAACCGGTGGCTAACATGGAGGGCAGTGTGCCAAGGCCAAAGAACAGCATGGTCAGTGCCGCTGATGGCACGGTTGGCTGCAGCGCTGCCCAGCCCAGAGTGCTGTATACCAGACCGCAGGGCAGCCAACCCCAAAGAGCGCCCAACGCCAGAGCTTGCATAGGGCTGTGTACTGGCAGCAGTTTACGGGTTAACGGCGACAGCTTTTTCCACACTGGCGCACCCAGCTTTTCCACATAGCGGATCCCCTGCCACCACTGCCCCATGGACAATCCCATAAAAATCAGCAGCAGCCCTGCCAGAGTTCGTAATACCAGCCCCATGGAAGCCCATTGGCTTGCCGCCGAGGTACTCAGCAGTGCCACCAAGGCGGCAATCAGCGCATAGCTGCCAATGCGGCCGCCGTTGAACGCCAGCAGCGTGAGTGTCTGGCGAAAACGAAAACCTTTACCTACGGGCATTGCCATCGACAGTGACGCACTGATACCACCACACATGCCCAAGCAATGAGTGCTGCCGAGGATGCCGATCAGAAACGCGCTGGAATAGCTGAGGTAAAGTTCGCCCGCCATCAGGTGCCGCTATTGCCAGGCTTGCTGGCCGCTTCATCGGCTTTTAAAGCGTCTGCATCAGTGTCGGTTTGTGGATCATCCTGTGGGTCGCTGGCACTACGCCGGGTTTTTTCCAACCCGGTGATGGCGTCTTCCGGAATTCGGTCTTTGTCGTCGTCATACAGAATGCGGTGGGCGGGCCCTTCCAGATCGTCATATTGGCCATTTTTGACCGCCCAGTTGAACAGAACAATGCCACCGGTGACCAGCATCAGCATTAACGGCACAAGCACCACAACAATTTCCACAATGCACTCCTGGGATTTGGGGTTTAAAGTCCAGCTTTGAAAACGGATTCATGAAAGTCAGGCTATCAGCGCAGCGCCATACTGCCAACTAACGGCTGTGAGTTGCGGGTTGGTGTTGGCATTTTGCCCAGGCGTAGCGCGTTTAATACCACCACCAGAGAACTGGCGGACATACCGATGGCCGCCAACCAGGGTGGCACCAGGCCTGCCGCCGCCAAAGGCAGCGCAGCCAGATTGTATATCAGTGCCCACCACAAATTCTGGCGAATAACTTTGCGGGTCTGGCGACTTGTGGCCAGACCCTCTACCAGTTGCATTAGCTGGCCGTTGAGCAGTACGGCGTCGGCTTTAAGCTGGGTCAGGTCTGCAGCTGAGCCCATGGCCACAGACACGCTGGCTCCGGCCATAGATGGCAAATCGTTCAGGCCGTCGCCCACCATCATGATCTTGCAGCCCTCGGCATTGAGCTTTTGCAACACCGCCAGTTTGTCTTCCGGCGAAGCTTGACCAATGGCTTCATTGATACCCAGTTGGCGGGCAATCTGCTGCACGTGCCCAGAGCGGTCACCACTGAGCAATAGGGTGCGAATGCCAAGCTCGTGTAAGGCTGCAATGGCGTTAGCTGCGTCGGCACGGGGCTGGTCGTCAAGCTGAAAACGAGCTAGCCATTGTTGGCCTGAGGCTAGCCAAATTGCGATACCTGTGCATTCAGGCGCCTCTGGCAAGGCCAGACCGCTGTGCTCGGCCACAAATTGTGGATGGCCAATGTATAAAGTCTGTTCGCCCCAGAGGCCAGACAACCCGCCGCCCAAGTAATTTTTGACGTTGCTGATCTGGGCTTTTGGCAAATCGTGAAACACCCTGGCTATCGGGTGTTCAGAAAACGCTTCCAGACCAGCAGCCAAGCGAAGGCACTGGTCAGCATCGAGAGTGCCAGCGCTGTATTGGTTCACCAGGCTGAGCTCACCACGGGTCAGGGTGCCTGTTTTATCAAAAACCACCGTGTCGACATCGTTCATAGACTCAAGGGTATGGCCGCGGGTGGGCAGCAGGCCCAGTTTGCGCAGCTTTACCGTGGCCGCTGTAATGGCAGTAGGCGTGGCCAACGACAGCGCGCAGGGGCAGGTAACCACCAATACTGAAAGAGTAATATCAAACGCGTTATCGGCGCCGTACCACCACCAACCCAACCACACTAAAGGTGCAAGAATCAGCACTCGGCCGACAAATTTGCCGGCCATCCGATCGGCCATGCGGGCTACTTTTGGTTTTTCCGACTGCACCCTGTCGAGCACCCGCAGAATACTCGACAGGCGGGTTTGCGCCCCTGCACTCACCACTTTGATGTCTAGCGGATTTTCTCCGTTAACGCTGCCGGCGTGAACGGTATCCCCGGGCATTCGGGTTTCCGGAAGATACTCACCGGTTAACGCGGCTTCGTTGAGGGTAGACTGGCCGCGGAGTATTTCGCCGTCTGCGGGCAGGGTTTCACCAGGGCGGATGCGCACCACATCGCCGGCTTTCAGACTGTGGGTGGCAACAATGCTGGTTTCACTGTTTTCACTGTCTTCAATGCTAACGAGTGTGGCCACACTGGGCTGGAAGCCCACCAAAGCGTTTCCGGACAGGCCTGCACGATAACGTGCCTGTACTTCAATATAACGGCCCAGCAACAGGAAAAAGGTGAACATGCACACCGATTCAAAATAGACTTCGTCACCGCCCATTACCGTTACCCAGGCGCTGGCTCCGTAGGCCAGGCCGATAGCAATGGCGACTGGCACGTCCATGGTCAGGTGACGGCTACGAAGGTCGCGGCTGGCGTTCCGGAAAAACGGTTTGGCACTGTAAAACACGACCGGGGTGGCCACCAGAAGGCTGAACCAGCGGAAAAAGCTGACAAAATCTGACGATAGATCGCTCACCACCTCAAAATACATGGGAAACGCCAGCATCATGCTTTGGAACGAGCCAATGCCTGCCACGGCCAGGCGGATCAGCATAGAGCGATGCTCTACTTTCAGTGCACTTTCTACTTCATCAGCGTGGTAGGGCCGAGCGGTATAGCCCAGCTGGTGCACCGCTATCAGCAGGTCGCTGAGCTGAACCTGGTCTGAGGCCCACACCAGGCGCCCGCGCTGGGTGGTGTGGTTGACGGTAAACGACAGCACTCCGGCCTGTCTTTGCAGGTGGTTTTCAAGCAGCCAGATGCAGGCCGCGCAGGTAATGCCTCCAATCAGAATCTGGGCTTCCTGGCCCGCTTTTACGGGGCTTACAAACGACTGTTGTACCAAAGGGTGGTCAAGTTCGCGCAGGCGGCCAAGTTCGGCGCTGGTCAGCTGTCGCGGAGTAATAGCAGGTTCTGTGCGAAAATCGTAGAACCCGGTCAGGCCTTCCCGATGGATGGTTTCACAAACGGCCTTGCAGCCCTGGCAGCAAAAATACCTTTGTTCGTCATCCAGGCGCAGGGTAATGGCCGGCTCGCCGTTCGCCTGCTCGCCGCAGTGGAAGCAATTCAAGGGGGTCACCCTTTGGCTAGGCCCGCTTTCAGCTTGAGTCCGTTCTCTGCTGGCAGGTCGGCTTCGCCTTTCAATCGCCATTCGTTGGTGGGGCCCCGCAAATCGTAGTACCAGCGTCCGTCGATGTCTTCATTCATAAGCGCTGTATAGTGGCCCAGGCTCTCGCGACGGAACTGCACCACCCGATCGTACTTTTCCAGGGTAGGGTGGAACAGGTTCAGTACCAGATACGGGAAATCCTCGGTGGAGGTCAGAGCCAGAGACATTTTGCGGCCATCAAACTGTATATCTGCCGCCAGTTCCAGCTCGGCAGCCCTGATGTCACGGGCTATTTCCAGGTTGATACCCCGACCTTCTTTGGAATAATCGTCTGACACCATGCTGTTTTCGGTGTTAACGGCAACCAGAAGCATGGTCATACTCCACGTAATGGCTGCCAGCGGAGCGATGGTCAAAAACCAGAACCAGGGCTGGCGGTACCAGGGTGCAACGGGTGTTTCAGCAGTCATAAAGTTACGTCTCGGTTTTACATTCAAGCGTTGTGCGTTGTGATCCAGCCGCAGTTAACGCGTTGGACCTACAAATCGGCTTTCAGTTTCAAGCGTCAGAACAATTTCGTCATCGGATTCGGCCTTGAAAAAAATATCGTTGTTGCTCTGGCTAATGGATTCTGGCGGAACATCCACTACTGTCGGCAGCGAGTATTTTTCGCCGCTGGTAACGGTGATCTGGGTCGGCGTGAGAATCTGAATGTCGTCCATGCCACTTACGCTCAGGGTGTAGGTTTGGCTTGCTTCCGACATATTGGCCAACTTCAGGGTGTAGGAGTTTTCGATTCGGCCCTGCCCGTTAAAGCTGAACAGTGCGCCACGATCGCGCAGTACATCCAATTGCGCTGGAACCCGTGTGGCTACGGTGTACCCTATGGCTCCAACCATTAGCGCTAGCATAAAGCCGTAACCGAAGGTGCGAGGGCGTAGTAGTTTGGAGGTTTTTCCTTCCAGCTCGTTTTCGGTAGTGTAGCGAATCAAACCGCGAGGGTAATTCATCTTGTCCATGATGTCGTCGCAGGCGTCGATGCATAAGGCGCAGCCAATACACTCGTACTGCAGGCCGTCACGAATGTCGATACCGGTCGGGCATACCTCAACACACTGGCCGCAGTCGATGCAGTCACCCAGGCCGACTTCATCGGGTTTGGTTTCTTTTTTGCGGCCGCCGCGAGGTTCGCCACGATTAGGGTCGTAGGACACAATACGGGTGTTGGGGTCAAACATAACCGATTGAAAACGGGCGTACGGACACATATACAGGCACACCTGCTCGCGCATCCAGCCGGCATTCAGATAAGTAGCAATGGTAAAAAACGCGACCCAGAAAAAGGCCCAGCCATTGGCCTGCAGGGTAAAAAGATCGACAATCAGCTCACGAATTGGATAAAAATAGCCAACGAAGGTCAAACCTGTTGCCAGCGCAATGAGCAGCCAAATGATATGTTTGGCGGTTTTCTTGGCGACTTTCGATCGGGAATTGGGCGCTTTGTCGAGTTTTATGCGCTTGTTGCGACCACCTTCGATGCGCTCTTCCACCCACATGAAGATGAAGGTCCACACCGTTTGCGGGCAGGTGTAACCGCACCATACGCGACCAAAAAGGGTGGTGATAAAAAACAGACCGAAAGCACTGATAATCAGCATGCCTGACAGCAGAAAGAAGTCTTTCGGGAAGAAGGTAGCACCGTAAAGGTGGAATTCGCGGGCTGGCAGATCAAAGTGGATCAACGGCTCGCCATTCAGCGTTAGCCAGGCGAACAAAAAATACATGCCCATCAATGCCAGCAGGCTGAATGTGCGGATACGTTGGAAAAAGCCTTTTATTTCTTTGACATAAATCTTTTTTTGACTTGCGTAAAGGTCAACAGATTCAGACCCATTCTTCTTGTCGGAAGGCTCGTTGGCCGGGTCAATTTGTTGTACCGGAATCTTGGTGCTCATCGATTTCTCCGATGAAAGTAAACGAGGGGCAGGGCGCGGAAGGTCCTGGAAGTGAATGCTTGATCTGTGTCAGGTGGATCACCTGTTTGATCACTTCAAGTCTGTGCCCGCCAGAGGCAGGCGCAGAGTTGAAAAGACCGGGCCGGAGCGAACTCCGGCCGGTTTACTCAGTTTGACATGCTGTAAACGTAGGCGGCGAGTATCTGAATCTGGTCTTGAGACAAACGACCACTCTGGGAGGGCATCTGGTTCTGCCGACCGTGGACAACCGTTTGACGGATCCAGTCAAAGGTCGAGCCATACAGCCACACGTTGTCGGTCAGGTTAGGCGCGCCAATGGCTTGCATACCTTTACCGTCAGCACCGTGGCAAGCGGCACAACCCTGCATGAATACGGCCTTGCCAGCTTCAACAGAGGCTGGGTCTTTTGCACGGTCACTGAAGCTCAACACATAGTTGACCACCTGATCGACTTGGGTGTCGGTCATGTTCGGCATCACGCCTTTGGCCGGCATAACGCCCATGCGGCCGTTGTTCAGGGTGTGCAGAATGGCTTCCGGTGAACCACCGTAAAGCCAGTCTGTGTCGGTCAGGTTTGGGAATCCCACTTGACCGCGCGCCGCAGAACCGTGGCAAACTGCGCAGTTGTTGGCGAACAGACGTTGGCCAAGCTTCATGGCGTCGTCTACCTTGGCGAGCTCCGGTACTGCTGTTTTGCCATATTGTGCGTAAATTGGGCCGTACAGCGCGTCGGCTTCAGCAACCTCTGCTTCCCACTGGTTGACAGAAGTCCAGCCCAACAGCCCCTTGAAGTTACCAAGGCCCGGATAAAGCGCCAGATAGCCCAGTGCGAACACAACGGTAGACAGGAACAGATAGAACCACCACTTCGGCAGCGGATTGTCATATTCCTCGATGCCATCGAAGGAATGACCCATAGTACGGTCGGTTTCTACATCGGAGGTCTGGCTTTTGCGAATCGAAAGCAGCAACCAGGTACAACCGAAAATAGTACCGAGCACGATCACGGTGATCCAGATGCTCCAAAAGGTAGTCATTGTTTTTTCTCCGTTTTTTCCCGTTCAAGGGTACGTTCTGCAACCTCGTCGTCATCAAACGGCAGGTGCGATGCTTCGTCGTTCGCCTTCTTGCGGTGGGCGCTAAACGCCCACCAGATAATGCCGATAAACATCGCCATTATAATAAGGGTATGAACGCCCCGTAAGTCGTTAGCATCCATCAAATCACCGTTTGTTCGAAAGGATGGTGCCCAGCTGTTGCAGGTATGCAACCAGAGCTTCGATCTCAAACTTGCCCTCTACTGAGGCTGCAGCGTTTGCGATTTGCTCGTCGGTATAGGGAACACCGAGGGTTTGCATAGCCGTCAGTTTGGCTGCGGTACCGTTATGATTGACGCGATCTTCGAACAGCCAGGGGAATGCTGGCATGTTGGATTCGGGAACCACACTGCGCGGGTTATAAAGATGCTGGCGCTGCCAGGCATCGGAATAACGGCCGCCAACACGGGCCAAATCCGGACCGGTACGTTTGGAACCCCACAGGAACGGACGGTCGTAAACGAACTCGCCCGCAACGGAATAGTGGCCATAGCGCTCGGTTTCAGCACGGAACGGGCGGATCTGTTGGGTGTGGCATACATGACAGCCTTCGCGGATGTATATGTCACGACCTTCCAGTTCAAGCGCTGCCAGAGGTTCAAGACCTTCGATGGGTGTGTTCACACTCTTCAGAAAGAATAGCGGAACGACTTCTACCAAAAAACCGCCACTGATGGTTAGAATGATCAGCACGATCATCAAGCCAAGGTTTTTTTCTACTGTTTCATGATTCATCTGATTTCTCTCCGTTACACGGCCTGGGCAGCGACGTTATTCTCGGCAACGGCTTCTTTCTGACGAATAGTCATGAAGACGTTGTACGCCATAAACAGCATACCGCTAAGGAAGAGCACGCCACCCAAGAAGCGGGCAAAGTAGCCGGGGTAAGAGGCTTCCAGAGCTTCCACAAAACTGTATGTCAGGCTGCCGTCTTCGTTAACCGCACGCCACATAAGACCCTGCATAATGCCATTGACCCACATGGAGACGATATAAAACACGGTGCCCACCGTGGCAAGCCAGAAATGGACGTTGATCAGGTTGGTGCTGTGCATTTCTTTCAAGCCCCAGAGTTTTGGAACCAGGTGATAGATAGCACCAATACTGATCATGGCAACCCAGCCCAGAGCACCGGAGTGCACGTGGCCAATGGTCCAGTCTGTGTTGTGCGACAAGGCGTTAACGGTCTTTATTGACATCATCGGGCCTTCAAAGGTGGACATGCCGTAGAATGACAGGGAGACCACCAAGAAACGCAGGATAGGGTCAGTCCGCAGTTTGTGCCATGCACCGGACAGTGTCATCATGCCGTTGATCATGCCACCCCAGGACGGAGCAAGCAGAATGATGGACATGACCATACTGGCGGTTTGGGCCCAGTCTGGCAGGGCAGAGTAGTGCAGGTGGTGACCACCGGCCCATACGTAGGTCGCAATCAGCGCCCAGAAGTGGACGATAGATAAGCGATAGGAATAAACCGGACGACCAGCCTGTTTGGGAACAAAGTAGTACATCATGCCCAGAAAGCCTGCAGTCAGGAAGAAACCTACGGCGTTGTGGCCATACCACCACTGCATCATTGCATCGGTAACACCGGCATAGGCCGAATAAGATTTGAACGCGCTAACTGGCAAAGCCAGGTTGTTGCCAATGTGCAAAATACCGATGGTGATAATAAAGGCACCGTAAAACCAGTTAGCTACATAAATATGTGGCATGCTGCGTTTGGTGATGGTGCCAAAGAAAACGACACCATAAGTAATCCAGACAATCGCAATTGCAATGTCGATCGGCCATTCCAGTTCGGCGTACTCTTTGGTGGACGTCAGGCCCATGGGCAGAGTGATGGCTGCGGAAATAATAATGGCAGTCCAGCCCCAAAAGGTGAAGGCTGCAAGCTTGTCCGAAATCAAGCGCGTTTGACAGGTACGTTGTACGACGTAGTACGACGTTGCAAACAACGCACTTCCACCAAAGCCGAAGATAACGGAGTTGGTGTGCAACGGCCGCAGGCGGCCGAAGTGGGTAAACGGTAGATCGAAATTGAGGGCCGGCCAAACGAGTTGTGCTGCAATCAACACACCCAGAGCCATGCCAACAATTCCCCACACGACCGTCATGATGGCGAACTGCCTTACCACCTTGTAGTTGTATGTCAGGTTCGGATTCAATGTGCTCATAGCCTTACCATTGGGTTAAAAAGGGGTTTATTCGGACGTAATTATGAGGAAAGCATTAGGCCTTTGCAATGATTCAGGTCAACTCACGGCATGCATAAAAAGTAGCGGAAATGGATGCGCGGCAAGGAGTTAAGTAATTAAGTGGTAATCAGGATTGACTAGCTTCGCATTGTGCATGCACCCCTTAAAGTGATTCTTTGGAGAGAAACATGAGCAAAACTACATGGTTGCCCAGCGATGGTTTCTACGATGCTCCTGAGGTTGCCATGGTGATTGCTCACGGTGCCGGAGCACCGGCGGATTCTGAATATATGAAGCAACTTGTTATGATGCTGGACGGCGTAGGTATATCTAGCATTAGATTCGAATTTCCCTACATGCAGCAGCGCCGCTTTGACGGGCGTAAACGCCCGCCCGGTCGGCAACCGGGCTTGCTGGACAGCTTCGCTCAGGCGCTTAAGCGTGCAAGAGACGAACTGCCGCAGGATTGCTTTGTGATGGCGGGTGGAAAATCCATGGGCGGGCGCATGGCCAGCTTACTGGCTCTACCTGCCAATATAAGTGAAAGTTCGGAATCGAGTTTTAATAGCAACCGTTTAAGGAGCAACTTGATGGACGCGGTAGTCTGTTACAGTTATCCGTTTCATCCGCCGGGTAAACTCGACTGCTGGCGCACTGAGCACTTGGCGTATATTAACTGTCCGTTGTTGATTGTTCAGGGTACCCGTGATCCATTTGGTAAACCGGCAGAGCTTGTAACTCAAAGTGCCGCTCTGGCCAACTGCGAGTTGCGTTGGCTGGAGGGTGGCAATCATGACTTCCAGCCCTTTGCTCGCCAGCCAGAAACTCAGAGCGATTTAATTCGCCAGGCGGCGCAACTAACTCGGCAATTTGCAGACAAAATAATCGCTGAACGGTAACTCTTACCGGGTAATCAGGATCCGCTTTGCTCAAGTATGGTTATTATTTCTTCGCGATCCATCATCGGCATCAGTTCCGCCATCAGCTCTTTGCGCTCTTTAGATCGGTACCACCTGTCCCAGTGACTGACCGAGCGCCAATTCGAAAGAATAAAACGGTTGTTTGGATCGTTTCGATTGCTTAGGGCCTCACCGGATATAAAGCCCGGCGCCGCTACCGCGTTTTGTAAAACCTTGCGCGAGCGGGTTTCGTAAGCGGCCTCCAGGGATTCGGCGATGTGCCGTTCAATTAATACTCGGATCATGGCGTGCCTCGGTTGTTGTGGTTCGAATTCTGGTGTCCAATAAACAGTAAGTTAACAGATTTATAGGTTGAATCGACCCATTACCAGGAGCTAAATCGTGGAAAACCCAGAGTTTGATGCAGAACTTGATGCCCGAGGCCTGTACTGCCCGGAACCGGTCATGATGCTGCACAGCCGTATTTTGGACGTGCAGGTAGGCGGAATTCTTCGGGTCACGGCAACCGATCCCTCGACTGTGCGGGATATTCCACGGTTCTGTCAGTTTCTCGGCCACGAACTTTTGGCTCAAAATCAACCCGATGGCGAGTTCCACTTTATGATTCGCCGTGGCTAATGGGTAAGGGTATCAGCCTCGGGTATCAACACCGTTCAGGTGCTGTAGAAACTCGCCGCGGTTCATCTCTCCTAGAATACGTTGGTTATCGATTTCCTGACCATTAACGTTGTAAAACAGGATGCCCGGCGGCCCGAAAAGGCCCAGCTCGTCCAGTAAGGCTTGCTGTTGTGGCGTGTTAGCCGTCATATCAAGCTGTATCAGGCTGTAAGGCGCCAGGGCCTGAATTACCTCGGCATCGCCGAACACATTGCGTTCCATAACTTTACAGGCAATGCACCAGTCAGCGTAGAGGTCCAGCAGCGCGGGTTTGCCAGCGGCTTGGGCCTGTTGCAAAAGCTGGCGTATCTGCTGCGGTTCGCTGGTGCGCTGGAAGTTGGCGTGGCTGGCCGTATTGCCAGCGCCGCTGCCCGGGGTGCCAGCTGTGAACGGTGCCAGCGGCTGCAACGGATCATTGGCACCTGCGAGAGCGCCTGCCAATAGAGCCATGCCCCAAGCAAACGCCACTAACCCAAGCCCCTTGCGGGTGCGTTGCCAGCCGGCTTTGGCGGCGTCAAAGGCGCCCAGCTGAACGCCCACTACGGCAATCAGCAAGCCCCACAGGGTCAGAGTAAGCCAAGGCGCGAGCATCCGTTCCAGCAGCCATATGGCAACGGCCAACAGCATAATGCCGTAACCGTGCTTGACCGTTGTCATCCAGGCACCGGATGTCGGCAGGACTTTACGCCCGCCCACCGCCACAGCAATCAGTGGCGCGCCCATGCCCAAGCCCAAAGCCAGCAATGCCAGACCGCCGATAACGGCGTCCTGAGTTGCGGAAATATACAGCAGGCTGCCGGCCAGCGGCGCCGACACGCAAGGCGATACGACCAAAGCCGATAGTGCACCTATGCCAAACAGGCTGGCAATGCGCCCGCCGGACAGATTTTGACTGGCATTGCTGAGCGGGTTGCGAATAAAAGCCGGTAGCTGTAGCTCAAAAACTTCAAACATGGCCAGCGCAAACACGATGAACAGCGCAGCAAAAACGCTCAATACGACGGGTGACTGCAATTGTGCCTGCAGATTAAAACTGGCCCCCAGCAAACCGGTTACCACGCCTGCTGCGGCGTAGGTCAGCGCCATGCCCAGCACGTAACTAGACGCAAGCACCAGAGCATGAGCGCTGGAACGGGTATTCTGGCCAGACACCAGCGAGGAAATGATGGGTATCATGGGCAGCACGCAAGGAGTGAAGGTCAGCCCCAGGCCCAGCAGGAAGAATACGCCAACGATTAGCCACGTTGGCTGTTGGCTCATAAAGCCGGCAAGCCCGGTGGCGCTGCGAGTATCGGGTGCAGCGTTCGCCGGGTTGAGGCGGTTGTTGCTGGCGTCAGACGCGGTATTGGTTTTGCTCAACTCGCCGGGTGCGGCAATGCTTGAGCCATTATTGTTGGTGTAAAACAGCAGTTCGCGGGTTTGCGGCGGGTAACACAAACCGGCACTGGCACAGCCTTGATAGCTGACCTGAAGCTCGGCTTCGGTGACTCCGGAGGGTAGTTGAATGGGTTGCCGAGCCTGGATCGGGTCGTAAAACACCGCCATCTCGCCAAAAAACTCGTCGTTGGTAATAATGCCGGAGCGTTCAAACTCAAGTTCTCCGAGATTGATACCGGCGCTGACCGAGGTGACGGAAATTCGGCTTTTATAAAGATAGTGTTCCGGTGCAATGTTCCATTCTAGTATCAGCGCGTCACCGTCGGTGCGGTAGCTAAAAGGCAGCGCCTGATCGACAGGAAGGAAATTGCCTTGGCCAGCGGAATTGTCGCCAAACCAGCTTGAGAAGGTAGAATCTTGCTGCGCGAACGCGGTGTTGTGCGCCAGCAAAAAAATCATCAATGCGACCAGTGCGCTTAGCTGGCAAAAAGCTCGAGGGCGTTGCCGGGCTGTGGCAGTAACAATCATGTTGAGCCTTAATTGCAAACGAATGAGTGGGAACCTATAGCGATGTAGATGGTAAATGTTGCGCCAAGTTCCCTTGGTGTCCATCGCCGTTTTCCGGCGCAGCACTTTATGCCTTGACGCAGGCCCAAGATCGCGCTGGCATTGGGGCTGTTAAAGTCGCACAATAGCCCCCCAATGATGCACTGCTCAAACGATATTATCATGCTATTTAATGGTTTGTTCCGTCAGCCTTGCCAGACAATTCTGGTGCGTGGCGACAACGAACCGGAATATTTGCCTGCTGGCCTGGGCCCGGCACAGGTAATCTTTGCCCATGGCTATTTTTCCAGCGCCTTGCACGAGATCAGTCATTGGTGCATTGCCGGTAAATACCGCCGCACACTGCAAGATTACGGCTACTGGTATTGCCCTGACGGTCGCAGCCGTGATCAGCAGAGCGCTTTTGAACAGGTTGAGGTAAAACCCCAAGCTTTGGAATGGCTGTTCGCTTTGGCCTGTGACTGGCGCTTTCATATCAGCGTCGACAACTTGGCTGGGCAGGGCGCGGCCGACCCGCAACTTTTTGCCAGCCGGGTTGCTTGCCAAGCGATAGCGTATCTTGCACAGGATGATTCTTATGCCGGTGCAGGCGAATTTAAGGCGATACCCCTGAGCGGCTTCAACAGCAGCATACCCTGCCGTGCAGCGGATTTTTTACACGCGCTAATGCGTTTTTATGGAACCGAGGGCTCGCTTACAGAGGCCTTGCGAAAAGATGCACGGCGAGTTGCGCCAGTATGGGCGGCTGTCGGTTCTGACTCCCGGAATACCAAGGACACCGAAACTGTATGACCATTGATAATAATTCTACTGACAGCAATCCGACGTCTACTGCGGACAATGACATCTCCAGTGCTACTGACAGTCCTACCATTGATCGAAGCCACACCTCTGATTTGCGCTTCAGCGATCTGAATCTGGATCATCGCCTGCAGCAGGCCATTGCCGCCATTGGCTTCGAATACTGCACCCCGATACAGGCCGAAACCCTGCCCTGGACCCTGGCTTGCCAAGACCTGATCGGCCAAGCCCAGACCGGCACCGGTAAAACCGCAGCGTTTTTGATTACCGCGATCCAGACCATGCTGGAAACTCCGATTGAAGACAGCAAGCGCTTTGCCTCTGAGCCGCGGGTTCTGGCGCTGGCTCCTACCCGCGAGTTGGCGATGCAAATCGCCAAAGACGCTGAGCAGCTGTGTGCCCATACAGGCCATAAAGTCGTGACCGTGGTGGGTGGTATGCACTACGACAAGCAGCGTGATCAGTTACAGAACGAAGTTGTGGATATTCTGGTGGCAACGCCGGGCCGGCTGATCGATTTTCTGGGCTCTCAAGACGTGTTTCTCGACCAGATCGATATTCTGATTCTTGACGAAGCCGACCGCATGCTCGACATGGGCTTTATCCCGGATGTTAAACGCATCATCCGCAAGTGTACGCCAAAGGAAGATCGCCAAACGCTGCTGTTCAGCGCGACGTTTAATCAGGATGTACTGAATCTTGCGTCTATGTGGACCCAAAGTGCCGAGTTTGTTGAAATCGAGCCGGAGCAAAAAACTGCCGAGCGGGTTGAGCAGACTGTGTATCTGGTCGGCGATGATGAAAAACTGCAGGTGCTGGTGAATTATCTAAAGCGCCCGGAAGTGGACAAGGCACTGGTGTTCGCCAATCGCCGTGACCAGTGCCGTGATCTGGAAGAAGACCTGCGCAATCAGGGGGTCTCTGTTTCGCTGATGTCTGGCGAGATTGCCCAGGCCAAACGCCTGAAAACCCTTGAACAGTTCAAGGCTGGCAGCATTCAGGTGCTGGTGGCTACCGACGTGGCAGGCCGTGGTATTCACGTAAACGGCGTAACCCACGTGTTCAATTACAATTTGCCAGATAACGCCGAAGATTACGTACACCGTATCGGCCGCACCGGTCGTGCCGGCAGCACAGGCGTGTCTATCAGCTTTGCCGGCGAAGACGATTCCTTCGCCCTGCCGGCGATTGAAAAGTACATCGGTCAGAAGCTTGCCAACGAGGTACCGGACGAAGCGTTGATGGTGCCCATGGATAACGCCCCGATCGCCCGCAAGCGCGGTCGTCGGCCACAGGGCTCGCGCCCGACCGGTAACCGGAGCAGTGGCAACCGCAGCGGCAATAGCCGGCCGCGCAGAAGCTGATTCAGGCGCACTTTCAGATAGACCTGAACACAGCTCGGATAGCGACGTTGGACACAAAAGCTCAGCGATAACGTTTTAGACACGTACCAGTTTAGAAAAAAGGCGGACGACCGGCATGTTGATTGTTGCAGACGAAAACATTCCGTTACTGGACTCTTTTTTTTCCGATTTTGGTGACATCCGCCGGGTTAGCGGCCGAAAGCTTAGTCCCGACCAGGTTCGCGACGCCGATGTGTTGCTGGTGCGTTCGGTTACCCGGGTAAATCGCGACTTGCTGGAAGGCAGTCGGGTGCGTTTTGTGGGTACCACTACTATTGGAACCGACCATGTTGATCGGTTCTGGTTAGAATCCCAGGGCATCCAATTTTGCGCCGCCCCAGGCTGCAATGCCAATAGTGTGGTTGAGTACGTGCTGGCCGTGGCTTCTCTGCACGCATTCAGGCGAGGGCTCAGCAACTGGGCGCGCCAAAGTGTTGGTATTGTGGGGGCCGGCAACGTTGGCGGGTTACTGGGGCAAAGATTGGAACGCTTGGGCTTTACCGTTGTTCTTTGCGATCCGCCAAGGCAGCAGGCCCAATTTGACGGGCTGGATGAGCCAAGTTCGACCGAATTCTCGAGTCTTGAGCAGGCGCTTGAGTGTGACTTGGTAACGCTGCACACCCCACTAACCCGCGATGGCGAGCACCCAACCTATCACTTGTTGGGTGCGCAAGAGCTTGCGACACTAAGGTCTGACCAGTTACTGATCAACAGCGGGCGAGGTGAAGTGATCGACAACGCCGCTTTGCTTGCCCGTCTGCAGCAGCCAGATGCGCCAACAGTCGTGTTGGACGTGTGGGAAAACGAACCTAAAATAGACCCGCAGTTGCTGCAGCAGGTTTGGTTGGGCACGCCGCACATCGCCGGTTACAGTCTGGAAGGCAAAGTGCATGGCACCGAAACCATATATCGGGCGCTGTCCCGCTTTCTTGGCCTGCCTGTGCGCAAACAGGCAGGCCAGTATTTGCCCCAGCCTTCTTTAAGTAAGCTGGCATTTACCAGCAGTGCCGGTGACGATGCGGTACAACTGGCTTTGCATAACTGCTACGATCCTCGTCGTGACGACGCCCGCTTGCGGCTAAGCATGGCGGGCGACGAACAGCAGCGTGCCCAGGCCTTTGACCGGCTTCGCAAGGAATATCCGGTGCGCCGTGAATGCTCCAGTCTGAAAATTCAGCTTAAGGGCAGTAGCAAATCCATGGGAGAGCAGTTCCGCTCGTTAGGATTCAAAGTCAATATCTGACCTCCGCTTTACCGCTCATAACCAAAACAGGCCCATTAGGGCCTGTTTCTGTTTTGCTAAGGTCGAATCCTGCAGGCCAATCGCGACGGCCGCTGTTTAAAAGCGGCGCCTTAGTATGCAGCGGCCAGAGGTTCGGCGTGTACTTCTCCCTTGGCCATCATCTCAGTAGTAGCCGCTCCGGATACTTCGAACACGTGGTAGGCTTCTGCGCCCAGAGTGTCGATGGCGGTGTCCACATAGTTGTAGCGAACAGGCACAGGGTCGCCGGAAAACGTCACAACGAACTGCCGCACCACCGTTGCAATATCAACATTCAACGGCTGCTCAACCCAAAGGTACACACACTTGTCTGGCACTACGTACTCGCTGCGCACCGCTCTGTAGCCCTCCCGTAATTTCAGAGTGTTGATAACCCTGCCGCCTTCAAGCCGAAACTTATGGATCGTTTTCATGATCGCTACTCCTAGTGTGGTGCACGTTGCGTGGTGTAGAACCTGATCATCCATCAAGCACGGCTCGGAAAACATGGAGTTTCTTCGGTTCTATGCATCGGGATTATCGATGCTTTTCACAATGGCCATGGGCCCTTCAATAATGGCCTGCACTGCGGCATCGTGGCTGCCGCGGTCGCGGGTGATGGCGAACAGCGTGTCCTGAACCTCGTCAATGGTGGCAATGTGGGTAACTTGGTATTGTCGGCACACTTCGTCACGAATCACCGTGGGTGCGGCGAAGTAGCCCACACCCTGGTGGCCGAAGACTTTGATCAGGGCACTGTCGTCAACTTCGGCCACCACATTAACCGCAATGTTGCGACTGGCAAACCAGTTTTTCAGCGCAGTAATGTAGGGTGCATCCAGAGCGGTGGCCAAAAACGGCTGATGATTCAGGCTCTGGGGAAAATCACCGGCCAGGCGGAGGGCCAGTTCGGGTGCCGCAAACAGCGACATGGAAGAACGCCCCAATGCGTAGCAGCGCACTTGAACCGCGTCTTTATCCGCAGGTGGTCGGTCGCTGAGTATAACGTCGAGGGAGCGTTGGTGCAGGCGTTTTAAAAGTTGTGGTAGGTCACCCGTTTGGCAACGCAGCCTTACGGTGCGAGGCAGTTCCAGTGCCGGCTTCAGCAAACGATAGGCGATCAACTTATGAATCGAGGCGCAGATGCCTACTGCCAGCCGGAGCGGGCGATCCCGGGCAGGCTTGCTCACCAGATCAGACAGCGCCTGTGCAGTCTTGAACATTTCGTCGGCGTAGCTGAACACGGTATGGCCAAAATCGGTGAGTTGCAGAGCCCGGTTGGCGCGGAGGAATAGAGCGCCTCCCAGCTGTGCCTCCAGGCTTGCCAGCTGGCCGCTAAGGGTTTGCGACGTCAGCTCTAAATGGTCAGCTGCCGCCACCACAGAGCCCAGTCGGGCAATCACCCAAAAATAATGCAGATGGCGGAGATTCAGATTGTTCAGGGTCGCCTCGGCGTAAGGTTAGGTTTTCACTCGTACCAACCAATAGCAGATGCCCAGAGCCAGCGCAGTAATGCCGATGCCCACGATCTGTTCAGCGCTGACCAGGGTCAGGTCCAGCACAATAACCTTTCGGGCAATGGCCATTAGTGCGGTGGCGATAACCAGCTGCACCGGAATCACGTTTGAGCCTAGGTAAAGCCGGATGTTGATAAAAATTTCGATGGCGATCAGCACCGCCATAAAGGCACCAAACACCTGCAGAATGTCTTCTACATCCATCAACATAAAGGGTGGGGTCTGCAATCTTTCGTAAATTACATAAATGACGTCGGCCACGCTCCAGTAAATCACCAGCACCATCAGAATTGCCAGTATACGCACCGCAAAGCGGATCGATTTGTGCAACACGTTCAGCAGCGGGTCGTCGCTGTCTGCCGGTATCTCGTCGTGCCTCATCAGCTGTTCCTTAGCGCTTTTACTGTCGACGTCCCGCTTATTGAGCATAGGAGGTATTTATACCTTTTTTAAAGTTTGGCTTGCTGTAACGCCTGAATACGCTGCTCCAGCGGCGGATGAGTCATGAACAAAGCAGCCAGACCCGTTCGGTGGCCACGGTTGATAGCAAACGCCTGCAGGGTATCGGGCATTTGGTCCGGAACCTGGCTTTCCTGCTGCAGCCGCCCCAAGGCACTGATCATGGCTGCGCGGCCGGCTAATTGGGCGCCGGCAATGTCAGCGCGAAATTCCCGGCGGCGGGAGAACCAGAACACAATGGTGCTGGCCAGAATGCCTAAAACAAGCTCGGCCACCATGCTGACAATAAAGAAGCCCATACCGTGGCCACTTTCATTCTTGAACACTACACGGTCGATAAAGGAACCAATAACCCGCGCTGCGAAAATAACGAATGTGTTTACCACACCCTGAATCAGCGCCAGGGTCACCATGTCGCCGTTGGCCACGTGGCCGATCTCATGGCCCATTACAGCGCGAATCTCGTCTTTGCTGAAACGGCCTAGCAGGCCCTCGCTGACCGCCACCAAGGCTTTGTTTTTATTCCAGCCGGTGGCAAAAGCGTTGGACTGGCTGGCGGGAAAAATGGCCACCTCGGGCATGCCAATACCGGCGTTTTTGGCCAGCTCTGCGACGGTTTCCAGCAGCCAGCGCTCCACTGGTGTGCGCGGCGTGTCAATTACCCGGGCTTTGGTGCTCCATTTCGCCATGGGTCTTGAAATCAGCAGCGATATAAGGGAGCCGGCAAAGCCGAATAGAGCCGCAAACGCCAGCAGAGAGCCGTAATCAATACCGTTCTGGGCCAAGTAGTTGTCTACGCCCAGTAATTTCAAAGTGAAACTGGCCACCAGAATAACCGCTAGGTTAGTGGCCAGAAACAGCAGTATTCTCATAGATTCCTTCTTTTGTGAATGGATCAGCGCCTGCGAATCAGGCCGGTCAGACAATGTGACAGCCTTACTGCGAGTATTGTTCCAGGAATCGCCCCAGGCGACCCACGGCATCAGCCAGCGTGTCTTTACGCGGCAGGAAAACAACCCGCAGATGTTGTCTGTCTTTTACATTAAAAGCGGAGCCCTGCACCAGCAGTATTTTTTCCTGAATCAGCAGATCCAGCACCAGTTTCTCATCATTGATGATGGGGTATCGTTTGGGGTCCAGCTTGGGGAACAAGTAGAGCGCTCCCTGGGGCTTTACGCAGCTGACGCCGGGAATGTCGTTGAGCAATTCCCAAGCGGTCTGGCGCTGCTCGAACAAGCGGCCGCCGGGAATCACCAGGTCGTTGATAGACTGGTAGCCACCTAACGCCGTTTGGATGCCTAACTGGGCTGGCACGTTAGCGCACAGTCGCATGTTCGAGAGCATTTCGATGCCCTCAATCAAGTCTTTCGCTTTATGTTTGGCGCCGCTGATGATCATCCAGCCGGAGCGATAGCCCGCAGCGCGATAATTTTTCGACAGGCCGTTGTAGGTAAAAAAGAGCACGTCATCGGCGAGGGACGCGGTAGAAACATGCGTCACGCCATCGTAAAGAATTTTGTCGTAAATTTCGTCGGATAAAATAATCAGGTTGTGGGCTCGCGCCAGCTCAATCACTTGGTGCAGCAATTCGGTTGAATAAACCGCTCCTGTGGGGTTGTTGGGGTTAATCAGCACAATCGCACGGGTGCGTTTCGTGATTTTGCGACGAATGTCATCAATATCCGGAAACCAGCCCTGCTGTTCATCGCAGTGGTAGTGCACGGGCTTGCCGCTGGAAAGTGCTACCGCGGCAGTCCACAGCGGGTAGTCAGGCGCAGGAATCAAGACTTCGTCGCCGGTATTTAACATAGCCTGCATAGACATTACGATCAGTTCGCTGACCCCGTTGCCCAGGTAAATGTCATCAATGTCGACTTTGTCGATGCCGCGCTGCTGGCAATAGTGCATCACCGCTTTGCGCGCGGAAAACAGGCCTTTGGATTCCACATAGCCTTGGGCCTGGTGCATGTTGTAGATGACGTCTTGCTGAATTTCTTCGGGTACATCGAGCTCAAAGCTGGCCGGATTGCCGATATTCAGCTTCAGTACGCGATGGCCTTCTTCTTCCAGGCGCTTCGCTTCACGCAGAACCACGCCGCGTATCTCGTAGCACACATTGTCCAGCTTGGTGGATTTGTGATAATTCTGCATGCCCAGTCGATCCTCTTTATGGCGTATGTTGCGGCAAATAAAAATCAGGAAGTCGCCTCCATTCTAATGGAGCGTGTGCCGTGAACAACAGTTGAATTATGATAAATAGTGGCAAGTTACAGCAGATTTCACGGTTACTTGTGAAAATAGTAATCTGCCCACAAGCTGGCAACGAGTGCTAAGCTTGACGTTCAAAAGGGTTTCACAGCATTTTTCCTTATTTTAGATAGCACCCCAATGTATTTCAGACAGAAGGAACAGCACGATGGCCGGTATATATGATTTTGATGTAGAAGACATTCGCGGTAACGGCCAAAGCATGGCTGTTTACCACGGCAAAGTCTTATTGATTGTGAACACTGCCAGTAAATGTGGTTTCACGCCGCAGTTTGAGGGCCTGCAGGCACTTTACAGTGATTTGTCTGATCGGGGCCTGGAGGTGCTGGGTTTTCCCTGCAATCAGTTTATGAATCAGGATCCTGGTAGCAACGACAGCATCGGCCAATTTTGCTCACTGAACTACGGGGTCAGCTTTCCGATGTTTGCCAAAGTTGAGGTAAACGGCGATAATACGCACCCGCTTTACCGCTATTTAAAGCATGAAGCCTCGGGGCTGCTGGGGTCTGAGCAAGTGAAGTGGAACTTTACCAAGTTTCTGGTGAATCGCGACGGCGAGGTGCTTAAGCGCTACCCTCCAACCACTAAGCCTGCCGACATTCGTGCCGACATCGAAGAAGCGCTGGGTTAGTACAACTTCTAATCGTCATAGTTGGTTTTTTTCCTCCAGCTGTCGTCTTTCAGAACGGTATCCCACTCTTTATCTTGTTTGCGGTGATCATCAAGGTTTGCGCTGTCGGTCACTGCGCCAGTTAACGCCTCCAGTTCCTTGATGCGGGTACGGAAGCTTTTCACGGCTTTCATGGCCACGGGGTTATCCGCAGATTTGCCCATTTCGGTGCTGGCCAGATGGTATGCGTGAATCGCTTTACGTATTTCGTTCTGGCGCACATAATCCCGGGCCTGAAAAACATGCAGATCTGTATGGGTTTTGTGCACTAAAAACAGCACGTATTTCAGATTTTTTTGCGCTGTGGCAGCGTCCAGCCGGCCGACCTTGTGCATCGTTTCTAACAGGGCGAACAGGCTCTGAAGCAAATCTTTGACCGCGGTGGCTCTTTGCGGTGAATCTATGCGCATAGGCACCGTTTTATCTGCACCGTCACGTATTTGCTGTTTCAGCTGGCCCATCGCATCGCGCCGTTTGTCAATTGGCAGGGCTGTGTTCAAGGTCGCCAGGCCATTGCAGCTGTGTTCCATTTGTTTGATAAGAACTAGCTTTAAATCACTGGTCAGATACTGGCCAGGTAGTTCCGTTAGAAGCTGGTTGGTAAGTTTGTAGCTCTCTTCCAGCGTGGCAATGCGGCGAATGCGCTGAACGCGAGCTTTTTCACGCAGGTGGCTGATGGTGACCACAGTAATCGAAATGGCAACCACAGCCGCTAGTAGCAGAATAAGTATTGAAGTTTCCATAACTTAAGACGAGGCTCCGTAGGCAAGCTAACGCAAGTAAAAAAATGGTATCAGAGATAGCGCTTTAAGAATATTTTTAAATGTGAAGGAGAACTGACTTTGGATCTTTCCCGCGTAGACCTGAACCTGCTGGTATACTTTGATGTGCTGCTGCGTGAATGCAATGTAACCAAGGCGGCCAGCCATCTGGGCATTACCCAGCCCGCCATGAGTAACGGATTGCGACGGTTGCGCGAACTGTTTGGTGACCCCTTGCTGGTGCGCACCAGTGAAGGCATGAGCGCAACTGAACGAGCTCGTGAACTGAAGCCATTGGTGCGTTCAATTGTATCCAGCATCGAGCAGGTTATGAAGGATAAAACCCCTTTTTCTGCGATCGATAGCCAGCGCGTGTTTCGTATTATGGCCAGTGACTACGCTGAGTCCTGCCTGATGCCTCGAGTACTGCGGCGCGTGCGCCAGGAAGCTCCGCAGGTGACTCTGGATGTATTAACCCCTAGCGACGTCAGTTTTCTGGATGTGGAGCAGGGCAGGCTGGATATGGCCATCAACCGCTTCGACAAGATTCCCCAGTCGTTTCACCAGAAAACCTTGTGGAGCGAATATTTTGCCTGCCTGATGAACGTGGAAAATCCGATTTTGGAACAACTATTCACCCTGGAAAGCTATCTTCAGGCCAGCCACATATGGGTCAGTAAGACCGGATTCGGTGTGGGGGTGGGGGTTAATCCTAAAGACGTGCAGCGCCTGGGCTGGGTTGACGGGGCCTTGGCCAAGATTGGCCATAAACGGCAGATTTCAGTGTTTACTCGCCACTATCAGGTAGCCATGCTACTGGCCGAACAACACGATCTGATTGCCACACTGCCATCACGGGCGGCCT
>JBALXR010000059.1:0-19132 GCA_036960525.1 Marinobacter sp. | reverse complement strand
ATCGAATATTTTTAACATCCTGTCGGTAATGGCGATTACGGCCGTGGTGAAACCGCTGGTGATCGATCCGCGGTTCGGCCAGTTTGACCTGTTGATCGTTCTTGCCGTAACGTTCGTGTTCGCGCTCTTCCTATTGTTTGTCGGTCGAATTGGCCGCATTGCTGGCGGGATCATGGCAGTTTCGTATCTGCTGTTCACCTTCGCTCAATACAGCGGAGTGGCTGACGCATTCGTTGGGGTCGCGGCTCCTTGATGTACAACTGTTTATAACGATGTACAAAGAGTCTGGTAGCACTCTGTAATCTTTACCCGTCCGATTTGGGCGGGTTACAACTTACATTTCGCAAAGGAAAACGACATGGCAATTTCTCTTAGTAAAGGTGGCAACGTTTCGCTTTCTAAAGAGGCTCCGGGTCTCACTTCCATCCTGGTCGGCCTTGGCTGGGATCCGCGCGTTACAGACGGCTCAGACTTCGATCTGGACGCGTCCGTGTTTATCTGCGGTGAAAACGGCAAGGTGCGCTCCGACGAGGATTTCATTTTCTACAGAAACCTGGTTGGGCTAGGCGGCGCGGTTGAACACCTCGGCGACAACCGCACCGGCGAAGGCGACGGCGACGACGAGCAAATCAAGATCGACCTGTCAAAAATCCCGGCGGATGTGAAAAAACTGGTTTTCGCAGTTACGATTCACGAAGCTGAAAAGAAGAATCAGAACTTCGGCCAGGTTGGAAATGCGTTTATGCGCATTCTTAATCAAGACGGCGGCGCTGAACTTGCGAAGTACGACCTCTCCGAAGACTACTCAACCGAGACCGCCATGATCTTTGGTGAGATCTATCGGCACAACGAAGAGTGGAAAATGAAGGCAATTGGCGCCGGCTTCGCGGGCGGTTTAGGGCCACTGGCTACGGCACACGGCGTGAACGTCGGCTAGTTCGGGGGCGGGCCGCCATTCTAGGTGGCCCGCACCGGTTTATTAAGGAGTTCCTGATGACTGTCCTGGGCCCAGGTGCAAACGCGCCCCTTACCTCGAATGACCTAACTGTTCTGATCCGCCATGGCACCATACCGGGTGCGGATATCGATGTGTCTGCTTTTCTGGTAACCGCGGTGGGCAAAGTCCGGTCAGATGCGGACATGTGTTTCTATGGACAGCCTTCGGTTGCCGAGGGCGCTGTAGTGCTGTCCGGCTCTGAAAACGGCGAGGCCCGATTTGCTGTGGGGCTTGGCCGGGTTCCAGCCGGGGTAGAAAAGGTAGTGTTCACTGCCACGATTCACGAGAATCGGGCCTCGTTCTCCAAAGTCCCAGAGATTACACTGGATGCGGGCGGAGTACAGGGTGCCATTCCCTGCGCCGGTATGACAGAAACGGCGCTTATTCTGGCCGAACTTTATCAACGCAATGGGGCCTGGAAATTCAGGGTTGTTGGGCAAGGGTTCAACGGGGGACTCGCCGCGCTGGCGAAACACCTGGGCGTTGAGATTGCCGAGTCGGCGCCGCCTGCTGCCACGCCGCCGGCACCTGCTCCGACACCCGCGCCTGCTCCAACCCCGGCTCCGGCTCCAAGTCCGACCCCGACCCCGACTCCGACTCCGACTCCCGCGCCCCCGCCGTCAACAAGTTCGGTCAACCTTTCGAAAGTGAGTTTGACCAAGCAGAACAACACGGTTTCTTTGAAGAAAGAGGGCGGCCGCTTCGGAAAAATGCAGATCAACCTGAACTGGAATCAAAGCCAGACCCAGAAAAAGACCGGCTTTTTTTCGCGGGGCTCGGTCGCGATCGACCTTGACCTGGGCGCGTTCGTAGAGACGCGAGACGGGAAGATGCATGTGGTTCAGGCGCTGGGTAATGGTTTTGGTGACTTCCAGCAGGCGCCCTTTGTGCGACTGCTCGGGGATGATCGTACCGGATCGACGTCAGACGGAGAGTGGCTTGAAATCAACGGAGACCGCTGGTCCGACATCAAGCGCGTTCTTGTTTACGCTTTCATTTACGAAGGGGTCCCTAACTGGAAGGAAACCGACGGCATTGTTCGAGTGCTGGTTCCGGGACAGCCGGAGGTCGAAATTCGCATGAACGAGTTCGATCAGGCCGGAAGCATGTGCGCGGTGGTTGGCATAGACAATCACAACGGTCAAGTGCGTGCCTCCCGGCTGGTCACTTTCCACAGCGGCCATAAGGCGCTGGATAATCATTACGACTGGGGTTTCCGCTGGACCGCCGGCCGTAAATAATCAGGTATAAATCCAGTAAGCTAATAACGTCAGGACGTGTGGGGCGGCATTCTCTTAAACCGCCCAGAACAGTTCGCGCCGCCCCGCCTGAACCTCTCCGGTGACCTGTGCCGGCCGATCCGATATTACCCCGTCGATGGCATCAAGCAGCAGTGCAGGTAGGTTGACGTCTGTTAGCCCGGTCATTCCGATTCCACCCGAGGCGCGAGTATTCACTTCCATCAGCCTTTGCGTTCCGGCCGTATCCTCAATTGTCTGAAGATTCAGGACGCCTGTCAGTCTGAAGGTCTGCGCAACGAATCGGGCTAACTCCTCACCGTAGGAATCATGAAGCAGCCGCTGCGACGTCCCCGCTTTGATCCGGGTTACCGTTCCAAGCAGATGCCCGTCACGGCAAGAGAAATCGACGCTCCTTTCTCGCCCCTCCAGAAACGGCATCAGCATCATCGGCTCAGGCCGGTGCAGTGCTCCAAGCAGTGTGCGGAAGGCAACATCGGGGAGCTCCAGTGCCGATAGGCCCGATAGAGGGGCCATGGCAGGCAAATCGTCTCGGATAATCCGAAACCCGGCCCCGTAAATACCGGACGCAGGCTTTACGCACAGGTGGCCCGGGTGATCCGGGAAGAGTTCGCCCTCTGCGCGCAGACGTTCGTACTCTTCAACCCCCTCGAAATGCCTGAACGGAGTCACCGGAACCCCGGCTGCCTCCATTCGGCCAAGGAAAGAGGGTTTGTCCTCAAGGAACCCCATTGTGTTCGAATCTGAGGCGGTTAGTAGCCGAATTCCGCGCGCGCTGAACCAGTCCCGGAACCCGGCCAACTGCTCACGCCGCCGGTAAGGCAGAACCAGCTCAGCTCCCTCGGCAAGTGCAACCTGGAGTAACCAGTCGGCATAGGCATCCGGGCTCATCAGACGGGTTTCAGGCGGCTCTGGCAACAGCCGGTCTGCTGCCAGGGCGATAGGGGTGTCGCGCCGCTCATGGGTCGCAATAACGTGAAGGCCAGGACGCGCGCGGCGCATCAGGTCGATCAGGTCCGCAGCGCCGGAGATGTTGTGATTAAAAAGAATTCGCAAGAGGGATTCCTATCTGTTGATGACCGTCCAATACTGACTTAGGTTTCGCCTCAATTTCTGGACCGACTTCCTGGCCTGAATAACGGGCGCGCATTATATCTAGCGGGCTGCAACCGCGTAAATGGCAGAATTTAGGCTATCATTCTTTTCAGCAAACTGAATCTTGCCGCAGCACAAGCGTTTCTGTGTGGCCAAAGGACAGGGGAATGAGTGACGCCAAAACCAATCGAAGCTCCTCCTCCGAAAAAAAGCAAAGGATCGCGAATCCCGCGAACAAACACCAACGTCTAGCGAAAAGTCTCTGGCTCCTAGAGAACGTGACGCAGTAGCCGAACACGGCAGTCTGTAGTCGCTGGCTGTCTATTCCGTCATCCTGCGCGAAGGCGAAGAAGAGTTACAGCGTCCTAATATCTCACTCTGGTGGTCCGGTGTTGCAGCGGGGGTCCGAAGTGCTGGTTATTGTGATGTTTACCTGGTTGATCGCGGCGGGTAGTTTTACTCATGTGATTGCCGGGTCAAACGAGATTTTTACTTTGGTGCTCAATGGGGAAATGAATATCTTTATTGCCTTGATCTACCATATATCTTCGGTACTCATCGGCACGGGTTTGTTCGCCATGTTGGCTTATGGTCAGGTTCATGAAGAAATGTGATCTTTCCTTTGCGCGCGCTATCATTGAACAGAGGGGTACAGGAGGAAAAGATGGGTACTCATTACCAGCTCTCTCGTTACCTGCAGCAGAGCGGAGTGCTCAAGTCCACGCTGCTTATCGAGAGTTTTAATACGATTGATCGAAAGGATTTCGTAAGTCCCTGTTTGCAGGAGGATGCCTATGGGGATCATCCTCTTGCCATCGGGGCAGGGCAAACGATTTCCCAGCCCCACACCGTCGCTTTTGTGCTCGAACTTTTAGAGCTTGAACGGAGCGACCATGTTCTGGACATCGGCTGTGGTTCAGGCTGGAGTACGGCGCTTCTGGCTCAGGTGGTTAAAACGGGCTCTGTGACAGGGGTTGAATTGGTTCCCGAGCTTCTGGAGCTGGCCCGCAGCAACCTGAAAAAATACCATTTTGCCAATATCAAACTGCAGATTGCCGGCGAGGCTCTTGGTATTCCGGGGCAGACGTTTGACAAGATTCTGGTCTCTGCGGCTGCACAAGAGCTCCCCTCTGAACTGCTCCTGCAACTAAATCCTGGCGGAATCATGGTGATCCCCGTCCAGAATAATATAGTTGTGATTTTTAAGCGTGAAGACGGCAGCTTCGAACAAAGCGATTTTCCTGGCTTTCGCTTCGTACCACTTATTTACTGACCAGAAAAATCCAGGCGTGGCTGGCTCTGCCTGCCGTATGAACAGGAACGTCCTTTATTTGAAGGGGGCAGGGCGCTATAAAAGTCGGGTTTATGTTGGCCTTGGCGCCGCTATTATTGGAGAAAGTCATGAACCGTGGTCATCAGATCAATATCTGGTATGTGCTGCTTGCCGTGATGGGCATTGTGTTTCTTCGTGATTACTGGGTGCAGGAGAAAACGGTCGAACTCATTCCCTACAGCCAGTTCGAAACCTATCTCGATGAAGGCATCATCGAAAAAGTAGTGATCGGCACCACATCTATCCGCGGGACGTTTGTCAGCCCGGTAAACGGTAAAACCGGATTTGTCACCACACCGGTCACCCCTGATCTTGCGGATCGTCTGAATCAGACGGGTGTAACCTATTCAGGCGCCGTCGAAAACACCCTGTTCACAACGCTACTGTCCTGGATTTTGCCAACTTTGATTTTTGTCGCCATCTGGATGTATTTAATACGCGGTATGGCCGGCAAGCAAGGTATGGGCGGAATGATGGCGGTGGGTAAAAGCAAAGCCAAAATTTACGTAGAGAGCGACACCAAAGTCACCTTCGCCGATGTTGCCGGTGTGGATGAGGCCAAGGCTGAACTGCAGGAAGTAGTCGACTTCCTGCAGAACCCCCGCGAGTACGGCAGTTTGGGCGCCAGAATGCCAAAAGGTATTTTGCTGGTCGGTCCGCCTGGTACCGGTAAGACCCTGCTGGCTCGGGCCGTGGCCGGCGAAGCCGGTGTGCCGTTCTTTTCGATCTCTGGATCTGAGTTTGTCGAAATGTTTGTGGGTGTTGGCGCAGCGCGAGTTCGCGATCTGTTCGAACAGGCCCGCGGTACCGCACCGGCTATTATCTTTATTGATGAGTTGGATGCGTTGGGTCGGTCCCGCAGCGCCAGCACGGTGCACGGAAGCAACGACGAGCGTGAACAGACCCTGAACCAGCTGTTGTCAGAGCTGGACGGCTTTGATCCGGGTGAGGGCGTGGTGCTGCTGGCGGCGACTAACCGCCCGGAAATCCTTGATCCGGCACTGCTGCGGGCCGGGCGTTTTGACCGGCAGGTGCTGGTCGACAGGCCTGATCGGGCAGGGCGTGTGCAGATTCTGCACCTTCATATGAAAAAAATTGTGCTGGCTCCGGACATGAAGTTGGACGAAATTGCGGCTCTGACAACCGGCTTTTCCGGTGCCGATCTGGCCAATTTGGTGAACGAAGCGGCATTGCTGGCTACGCGGCGCCGGGCCACGGAGGTGACCATGGTCGATTTTACCGGTGCCATCGAGCGCATTGTCGCTGGCCTGGAAAAGCGCAACCGCCTGATCAACCCACGTGAACGCGAGATTGTGGCTCATCATGAAATGGGGCACGCGCTCGTCAGCATGGCGCTGCCGGGTGTGGATGAGGTCCACAAAGTGTCGATCATTCCGCGGGGCATTGGAGCCCTGGGCTATACCATTCAGCGGCCGACCGAAGACCGCTTCCTGATGACCGAAAGTGAATTAAGAGACAAAATCGCAGTGCTGATGGGTGGGCGCGCGGCAGAGAAACTGATTTTTGATCATCTGTCTACCGGAGCGGCTGACGATCTGGCACGAGCCAGTGACATTGCTCGTTCCATGGTTGTCCGCTATGGCATGGACGAGAATCTTGGTAATGTCAGCTACGAAGCGGATAGGAATAGCTTTCTTGGTGATCGTACCCCCGGCTATTTTGAGCGCAACTACAGTGAGGCGACCGCGGAAGCCGTGGATAACGCCGTGCGTAAGCTGCTGAGTGAGGTGTCAGAGCAGGCCTTCGAAATTCTGGCCCGTAACCGGGATATTCTGGAGCAGGGGGCCAGCCGCTTACTGGAAGTTGAAACTCTGGATCAGGCGGCGTTGCGCGAACTGGCGCAAGGTTTGCAGCAGGTGACGATAGGTCGCGTGGGCTGTGAGAACCATTTTCCAAAACCTAATCAGGAATAATAAATGAATGAGCCGGCCGCGCAGCCCCCCAACGACGAACACTGGATGAACCGAGCTCTGGCGCTGGCGGCGCAGGCCGCCGCTCTGGGCGAGGTGCCGGTGGGAGCGGTCATCGTGTTTAACGGCCAGGAGGTGGGCGCGGGTTTTAACAGTCCCATCAGCAGCTGTGACCCGACCGCCCACGCCGAAATCTGCGCCTTGCGCAAGGCCGCGGCTTACCTGAATAATTACCGGTTAAGCGGCGCCACGCTTTACGTTACACTGGAGCCTTGCACCATGTGCGTGGGCGCGATTATCCACAGCCGTATCAGTCGGGTGGTGTACGGTGCTACTGAACCCAAAGCCGGCGCGGTGGAATCGGCCCGGCGAACCTTTGACGAGCCTCATCTTAACTGGCGTGTTGAAACCTGTGGCGGTTTGTTGGCAGAACCTTGCAGCCTTATTATCAGTGACTTTTTTAGCCGTAGGCGCGAACTCAAGCGCCAGCAGCGAATGGCCTCAACGGAGTAAATGAACATGAAAGTTCTCGTTACCGGCGGTGCCGGCTACATTGGTAGCCACGTAGTGCGCCAGTTGGCTGCTGCAGGCCACGACATTGTGGTGTTCGACAATCTTTCCACCGGCTATCGCTGGGCCGTCACTGCCGGCGAACTGGTGGTGGGTGACCTGGCAGACCCGGAAGCCATTGACGCCGTATTCAGCCAGCATCAGTTTGAAGCGGTACTGCACTTTGCAGCCAACATTGTGGTGCCGGAATCGGTCAGCAATCCCCTGAAGTACTACGCCAACAACACACGCAACACCCTGAATTTATTGCAGGCGGTTGAACACCATCAAACGCCTTACATGGTGTTTTCGTCCACCGCTGCAGTCTACGGTACGCCAGAGCAAACCGTGCTCACCGAAGATCTGCCACTAGTACCGATCAATCCCTACGGTGCTTCTAAAATGATGAGCGAGCGGATGATTATGGACCTGTCCGCGGCATCGTCATTGAACTATGTTATTTTGCGTTACTTTAACGTTGCCGGTGCCAACCCCGATGGTTTGCTGGGCCAGGCCACGCCGGAAGCCACCCATCTGATAAAAGTCGCCTGTGAATGTGCTACCGGCCAGCGCGAAGGCATGAGCGTATTCGGCACCGACTACGACACCCGTGATGGCACCTGCGTGCGCGATTATATTCATGTGGAAGACCTCGCCAAGGCTCACGTGATGGCGCTGGACTACATGGCCCGTGGTGGTCAGTCACAGGTGATGAACTGCGGCTACGGCCGCGGATTTACCGTTGATGAAGTCATCAGTGTGGTCAAGCGCCTTTCGGGCGTAGACTTCCCGGTTGATCGCAGTGGCCGCCGTGCGGGCGACCCCGCAGCGCTGATGGCCGACAACCAGCTGATCAAACACACCCTGGGCTGGCAGCCGGATCACGACAATCTGGACACCATTGTGGGCACCGCGCTGGCGTGGGAAGGCATCTGGCAAACGCGCAAGCGCGAGCAATAGAGCCGGGCTCGAAAGAATTCACAGTTACCCTTAATTTGGTTAGAACGGCAGGAAACGATTTATGAATATAACGATTTTTGGCACCGGTTACGTAGGATTGGTAACGGGCGCGTGTCTGGCAGATGTCGGTCATAACGTGCTGTGCATGGATGTAGATCAGGCCAAGATCGCAAAGCTGGAAAACGGTCAAATTCCCATCTTCGAGCCCGGTCTGGAAAACATCGTGCGGCACACGGTGGAAGCCGGGCGTCTGTCCTTTACCACCGACGCTGAAAAAGCGGTAAAGCACAGCAACTTGCAGTTTATTGCCGTGGGTACGCCCCCTGACGAAGATGGCTCGGCAGATTTGCAATATGTTACCGCGGTCGCCCGCTCCATCGGCCAGTACATGTACGATTACACCGTAGTGGTTGATAAGTCTACGGTGCCCGTCGGTACCGCCGATAAGGTCAAAGCTGCAGTGCGTGCGCAGCTGGACAGCCGCGGCCTGGAGTTGGAATTTGACGTGGTGTCGAATCCGGAATTCCTCAAAGAAGGCGCCGCGATTAACGATTTCATGAAGCCGGACCGCATCATCATCGGCTGCGACAGCGACCGGGCCGCGAACCTGCTGCAGGAAGTGTATTACCCGTTCAACCGTAATCACGACCGCATGGTGTATATGGACATCCGTTCCGCCGAGCTGACCAAGTACGCCGCTAACGCGCTACTGGCCACCAAAATCAGCTTCATGAATGAAATTGCCAACCTGGCAGAGCGCCTGGGTGCCGACATCGAAGCCGTGCGCCGCGGTATTGGTTCAGACCCGCGTATCGGTTACCACTTTATTTACCCTGGCTGCGGTTACGGCGGTTCCTGCTTCCCCAAAGATGTGCAGGCCCTGGCCCGCACCGCTGAAAGCATTGGTTACGAGGCCAAGCTTCTGAACGCGGTGGAATCGGTCAACTACGCCCAGAAGCACGTTCTGTTTGACAAAATAAGCCACTATTTCCGGGGCGATCTGAGGGGCAAGGTTGTGGGCCTGTGGGGCCTGGCTTTCAAGCCCAACACCGACGACATGCGCGAAGCCTCGGCCCGCACCTTGATGGAAGACCTATGGAAAGCCGGCGCCACAGTGCAAGCGTTTGATCCGGAGGCCATGGAAGAAACCCAGCGCATCTACGGCGACGAAGCGCGCCTGACCCTGTGCGGCACCAAAGAACAAGCCATAAAAGGCGCCGACGTGCTGGCAATTTGTACCGAATGGAAAGAATTCCGCTCGCCGGATTTCAAGGCCATTGCCGAAACCCTCAAGCATCCTGTGGTATTTGACGGCCGCAACCTCTACGAGCCGGAAATGCTGGAGCGCCATGGCCTGGTGTATTACGCCATCGGCCGCGGCCGCAACCAGTTCCACAGCGAATAGCAGGAAGCGGCATGGCAAACATTAACGGCTTTAGCCTCCACCAACGCCTGGAAGCTGACACTTACAGTCTGGGCCAAAGCCGGTTGTGCGAGCTGCGTTTGATGAATGACAGCACCTGGCCCTGGGTGATACTGGTTCCCATGCGCGAAAGCACTCGCGAGATTTATCAGCTTGAAGAAGCTGATCAGCAGCGTTTGTTGTGGGAGTCGTCAGAGCTCAGTCGCGCCATGATGGAACTGTTCGACGGCGATAAAATGAACATCGCTGCACTGGGCAACATTGTGCCGCAGCTTCATTTGCACCACATCGTGCGTTACCAAGACGACCCGGCCTGGCCTGGCCCGGTGTGGGGCACGCAGCCTCCAGTGGTCTATGGTGAAGCGGAACTTGCTCGCGTACGCGAGCTGCTGGAGTCGGTTTTGGCGAGGCTGAATTAAACCTTGTCGTAGCCTTTGGTGCCCATCTCCTGGGCACCTAACAACACCATGCGCAGCTCAATCTTGAGCTTAACTTTCAGCTGTTCCTGAATTTCTGCACTGGCATCCAGCGCTTCCGCTCCCTGGCTGAAAGCCAGTGCCACCATAGCCTCGGCCACCAGCTTGGGCTCCGCCAGAGGGCGGCCTTCTGCAGCGGCAAAGCGGCGCAAATCCACGGCCAGTTCTGTCGCCACATGATCAATTTCGGCTTTAATAGCCGTCCGAAAATGCTCCGACAGCCCTGTGCGCTCCCGCAGCATCAAGCGAAACAGGTTGGCGTTGCCCTGCAAATATTCCATAAAGGTATCAATAGAGGTTGCAATAGCGCTGCCATCGTCGCCGTTACGAACAATGCGTCGGCGGGCCTGACGCATCAGCTGGCGTAATGCCACGCCACCTTCGTCCACCAGAGTCATGCCCAGTTCGTCCAGATCTGTGAAATGGCGATAAAAAGACGTAGGTGCAAGCCCGGCCTGGCGCGTTACTTCACGCAGACTAAGGCTGCCAAAACTGCGGTCGGCGCTTAACTGGGCCAGGGCAGCATCCATCAGGGCGCGGCGGGTACGGCTTTTTTGCTCAGCGCGGGACGACAAAATAGTGACTCCAGGTAGGGTTCAAGCTGCATATTCTAGCCAGCTACCAAGGCTGAGTCACTTTACCGCAAGGCGACAATAACGTTGGCCCTTAAACGGGCCTGATTTTCACCACCATTCTGTTTATAATGTCGCACTTTTACAGTATCGTTCGCGCCAAATTTCGCGAGCCAGACCCAACTTGACAGTAGGCGTGGCCGACTTTGCTGAGCCAGCGCCAAGCACAATTTCAAGCAGCCAAATTTAAACATCAGACACCACATATAACGGGAACCGGTATGCGCAGTCATTATTGCGGTGAGATCAACGAATCTCACATTGATCAGGAAGTTACACTCTGCGGATGGGTACATCGCCGTCGTGACCACGGTGGGGTTATCTTCCTGGATCTGCGCGATCGGGACGGAATCTCACAGGTAGTGGTAGATCCAGACGTTCCCGAAAGCTTTGCGCTGGCGGAAAAAGTTCGCAGCGAGTATGTGGTGAAAATTACCGGCCGTGTGCGTCGTCGTCCCGCCGGCACCGAAAACAGCAACATGGCCACCGGCCAGGTTGAACTTCTAGGCAAAGAAGTGATTATTCTTAATGCTGCTGCCACACCTCCGTTCCCGCTGGACCAACACGTTGATGTGGGAGAAGACGTACGTCTGCGCTACCGCTTTATAGACCTGCGCCGCCCGGAAATGCTGAACCGCCTGCGCTTCCGCTCGCGGGTCACCAGCTATATCCGTAATTATTTAGACAGCAACGGATTTATGGATGTGGAAACCCCCATCCTGACCCGTGCGACCCCGGAAGGCGCCCGTGACTATCTGGTGCCCAGCCGCACCCACGAAGGTTCCTTCTTCGCGCTGCCGCAGTCGCCGCAGCTATTCAAACAGATGTTGATGGTGTCCGGTGTCGACCGTTATTACCAAATCGCCAAATGCTTCCGTGATGAAGACCTGCGTGCCGATCGCCAGCCGGAATTCACACAGATAGATGTCGAAGCATCGTTTGTGAATGAAGAAGACCTGATGAATCTGAACGAGGGCATGATTCGCGCCTTGTTCAAAGATGTGATGCAGGTAGAACTGCCAGACTTCCCGCGTATGCCGTATTCCGAAGCTATGGACCGCTATGGCAGCGACAAGCCGGATCTGCGTATTCCGCTGGAACTGCAAAGCGTAGACGACCTGGTTGCCAGCGTAGACTTCAAAGTGTTCGCCGGCCCCGCCAATGATGACAAAGGCCGTGTTGCTGCACTGCGCGTGCCTAACGGTGGCTCACTCAGCCGCAAACAGATCGACGAGTACACCAAGTACGTCGGTATTTATGGTGCCCGCGGTCTGGCGTATATCAAAATTAACGAGCTGGGCAAGGGCGTTGAAGGGCTGCAGTCGCCCATCGTTAAGTTCCTGGGCGCGGATGTTGCGCTGTCGATTATTAAACGCGTTGGCGGCCAAGACGGCGACATCGTGTTCTTTGGTGCCGATAAAACCAACGTAGTGAATGAAGCCCTGGGTGCGTTGCGCATCAAAGTCGGCCACGATCTGAATCTGCTGACCTGTCAATGGGCGCCGATGTGGGTAGTCGATTTTCCGATGTTCGAAGAGTTGCCTGATGGCGGCCTGACCGCAATTCACCATCCGTTCACCGCGCCTTCGTGTTCGCCGGAAGAGCTGGCGGCCAACCCTGCCACCGCGCTGTCCCGCGCTTACGACATGGTTCTGAATGGCACTGAATTGGGTGGCGGTTCCATTCGTATTCACAGCCAGCAGATGCAGCAGGAAGTGTTTCGCATCCTGGGCATCAGTGAAGAAGAGTCCCGCGCTAAATTTGGCTTCCTGCTGGACGCACTGAAGTTTGGTTGCCCGCCCCACGGTGGCCTGGCCTTTGGTCTGGACCGCCTGGTGATGCTAATGACCGGTTCCAGCTCTATTCGCGATGTGATTGCGTTCCCGAAAACCCAGAGCGCAACCTGCCTGATGACCCAGGCACCTGGCGCGGTAGACGAAAAGCAGCTGCGTGAGCTGCACATTCGTCTGCGCAAGTCGGCTAAAGACGTCGACGGTAATGTGGCTGGCTCCGGTGAAGTGGCCGGCTCTGATAACGTTGCCGACGGCAGCAAAGACGGTAACGCCTGATCCGTGCCCATTATCCTCGGCGTTGATCCCGGCTCGCGTATTACCGGCTACGGTATTATCCGCGTTGAGGGCAGGCACACTGAATACATCGACAGTGGCTGCATTCGCGTGGGTGAGAAACCCATGGCGGAGCGGCTGCGAGTGATTTTTCAAAGCCTGGTCACGCTGATTGCCCAATTCAGCCCCGAGGAATTTGCCATAGAGCAGGTGTTTATGGCCCGCAACCCGGACTCTGCCCTGAAGCTGGGGCAGGCCCGCGGTGCGGCTATAGTAGCCGCAGCCACTAGCGGCCTGGAAGTGCACGAATACTCGGCGCGGCAGGTAAAGCAGGCGGTGGTGGGTTCCGGTGCCGCCGAAAAATCTCAGGTGCAGCATATGGTGCAGGTGCTTTTAAGTCTGTCGCGCAAGCCTCAAGAGGATGCCGCCGATGCCCTCGCCATAGCGCTTTGCCACGCTCACATGAACCAGAGCTTGCTGCGCGTAGCCGGGCAGGGCGGCAAGGCCCGCAGCGGGCGAATGCGGCAGCAATAACCGACATCCAACCGGCACCCGTGCCAGGAGCCTTGATGTGATTGGTCGTATCCGCGGACTTTTGTTGGAAAAAAAACCGGCCCAGGCGATCGTTGAATGCCAGGGGTTGGGTTATGAAATCGATATTCCCCTGTCTACCTTCCTTAATTTGCCGGATCTGGGGCAGGAACTAACGCTACACACTCATTTTGTCGTTCGCGAAGATGCCCACAGCCTGTTTGGTTTTTCCTCCAGGCTGGATCGTGACTTGTTTCGCCTGCTGATAAAAGTGAATGGTGTGGGCCCCAAACTGGCCGTGGGCATTCTGTCCGGGCTGAACGCCGACCAGTTTATTCGCAGCGTGCAGGCGCGAGACACCAGCGCCCTGGTAAAACTGCCCGGTGTGGGCAAAAAAACCGCCGAACGCCTGCTGATCGAGATGACGGACAGGATAGGTCAGTTGGAAGGGCAATTTGAACTGACGGCAGCGTCCGCTTCTGGCACATTGCTGCCCGCTAACGGCATGCCGGCGGCGAACGACCCCCGCGAAGAAGCCGAAGCGGCCCTGATAGCGCTGGGTTACAAGCCCCAGGAAGCCGCCAAGGCCATCAGCCGTATTGCCGAAGACGGCATGACCAACGAACAGCTGATCCGCATGGCGCTGCGCAATATGATACCAACGGTATGACACGGCTTTAATGTGCGCGGGGCTGGCGCCGAACCTTGCGTCAGCGTAACGTGACAGCCTGCACAACCTTTGTACAATTGCCACGCTTTCAAACAGTCCTGAAAAAAGAGCCGCTTACACAATGATCGAATCTGATCGCCTGATTTCGGCCAAGTCCGCCGACTACGAAGACGTTCAGGACCGCGCTATTCGCCCCACATTGCTGGCGGACTACGTAGGTCAGCCGTCGGTCTGCGAGCAGATGGATATTTTTATCTCTGCGGCCCGCAACCGTCAGGAAGCACTGGATCACGTACTGATATTTGGTCCGCCCGGGCTGGGTAAAACCACCTTGGCCAATATTATTGCCAATGAAATGGGGGTGGCGATCAAAACTACCTCGGGCCCGGTATTGGAAAAAGCCGGTGATCTGGCGGCCATGCTGACCAACCTTGAAGCCGGCGACGTCCTTTTTATCGACGAAATCCATCGTTTGAGCGCAGCGGTGGAAGAAATTCTATATCCGGCGATGGAAGACTATCAGCTGGACATTATGATTGGCGAGGGTCCGGCGGCGCGCTCAATCAAGCTTGATTTGCCACCGTTTACTCTAGTGGGCGCCACCACGCGAGCAGGACTGCTGACGTCGCCCCTGCGGGACCGTTTTGGCATCGTTCAGCGTCTGGAGTTTTACAACAACGCCGACCTGACCAGTATTATTCTGCGTTCGGCGCGGTTGTCGTCGGTGCATATTGACGAGGCCGGTGCGTTTGAAATGGCGCGCCGTTCGCGCGGCACACCGCGTATTGCCAACCGCCTGTTACGCAGGGTTAGGGATTACGCTGAAGTGCGCGCGGATGGCCGTATTACCGCCGACATCGCCGACTTGGCGCTGAATATGCTGAAAGTGGACGATCAGGGATTTGATCACATGGACCGGCGTCTGTTGCTGGCGATGATCGAAAAATTTGACGGTGGCCCGGTGGGCGTCGAAAGCCTGGCCGCTGCCATCAGCGAAGAGCGCGGCACGATTGAAGACGTGCTGGAACCGTTCTTGATTCAGCAGGGTTTTATGCTTCGCACCCCTCGCGGGCGGATGGTCACCAACCACGCTTATCAGCATTTTGGCGTAGTGCGTGGATCAGCAAACGGAGAAGGCGCGCCGCCTCTGGAAAGTGGAACGGCCGCTGATGACTGAGCTTATTAGCAACAGTTTTTTTTTACCGGTACGAGTTTACATTGAAGACACCGACGCCGGTGGTATTGTTTTTCACGCCAACTATTTGAACTACATGGAGCGAGCCCGCACAGAGTGGCTTCGCAGCCATGGTATTGGCTTGCGTGTTGGGCTGGCCGGCAACGTCAGTTATGTGGTGCAGCGTATGGAGCTGTATTACCGCGCGCCGGCAAAGCTTGATGACATGCTGGAAGTTCGCGCTGTACCAATTTCCTTTGGTAGGGTGTGGATGAAGTTTCGTGAACAAGTCGTTCGCCAGTGCGATCAGAAGCTGTTGTGTGAGGCCAGCGTCACGGTCGCTTGCGTAACCATGGACACAGGTCGGCCTCAGCGCTTGCCCGCCAATATGACCAGATTGCTTGAGCAGCAGTTGCAATAAGGCTGACAGTTACAGAACGCAAAGCTGCTTTAGAAAAGTTTGAAGATTTGTTAAAAAATTGATTTGAAATACTGTCCAAAAAATGGATTAAAGAATTCTCTGAAGAATTATCAAAATAACCGGGAGTAGAAGGTGGAATCTGAAATTTCGGTATGGTATCTGATTTCCAACGCCGGTGTGCTAGTGCAGTTGGTGATGCTGTTATTACTCTTGGCGTCGGTGGCGTCCTGGGCGCTGATCCTGCAACGCGTGCAGGTATTTCGTAAGGCCCAGCAGTCACGGCTGGCGTTTGAAGAGCGGTTCTGGTCAGGCATGGACCTGGGCCAGCTTTACCGTGAGGTTGCCGCCGAGCCCACGCCGTTTTCCGGCATGGAGTCCATATTTCGCGCTGGCTTCCGCGAATTTTCCCGTTTGCGTCAGCAAAGCCAGGACGCAGATGCCGTAATGGATGGCGCACAGCGCGCCATGCGAGTTGCCTTTTCCCGCGAGCAGGAACGGTTAGAGGCCAGTTTGCCATTTCTGGCAACCGTGGGTTCTACCAGCCCTTACATCGGCCTTTTCGGAACGGTATGGGGCATTATGAACTCCTTTCGCGGGCTGGCACAGGTGCAGCAGGCAACGCTGGCCACAGTGGCACCCGGTATTTCCGAAGCCCTGATTGCCACCGCCATGGGCTTGTTCGCCGCCATTCCTGCGGTTATCGCTTACAACCGCTTTGCCGCGCGCTCCGACGCTTTGCTGAAAAACTACGAAACCTTTGCTGAAGAATTTTCCAGCATATTGCATCGCCGGGTTCACAGCGGCGACAGAACTGCATCGTGAATCTCAATTCGCTGAAGGCAAGGGTGTAACCTTATGAAAGGTATGGGGATGATGCCGGAAAACCGGCGTAAACCAATGTCTGAAATCAACGTAGTGCCCTACATCGACGTGATGTTGGTGCTGTTGGTTATCTTCATGGTGACCGCGCCCATGCTGACCCAGGGCGTAAAAGTCGACTTGCCGCAAACCAGTTCTGACCCGATCCAGGCAGAGAAAGATGTGGAAGCGATCATCGTGTCGGTAGATAGCAACGGCGCTTATTACGTTGAAGTGGGTGATCGGGGCAGTGACCCAATGGCGCTTGAAGAGTTGCAGTCAGAAGTTGCCAAAATTCTGTCTCAGCGTAGCAACAGTGAAGTACTGGTGCGCGGCGATGAACAGGTGCGTTATGGCACAGTGGTGCGCTTGATGTCGGCGCTGCAGATGGCTGGCGCGGCCAACATCGGGCTGATTACCGAAGCGCCCCTGGAAAAGCCATGATAGTGGTGCAGGCGGGTTTGCGGTGAGCGGGCGGGAGCGCGAACATAATAATGCTGGAACGCCAGCCTGGAAGTCGCCGGTGGCGGTTTCTGTTGGCTTGCACCTATTAATTTTGGTGATAGCTATTAGCGGTTGGAGCTGGAGCAGCTCTAACTACGAACCACCACCGCGCAGTATTTCTGCCCGGTTGATCAGCCCTGAGCCGCGGCCGGCACCGACAGTAACCGAGGTGGACCAGCCCGACGAATCCGAACAGCGCCTGGTAGAAGATCGCAAGCTGCTTGAACAGCAGCGTGAAGTGGAACAGCAGCGCGTGGCAGAACAGCAACGCAAAGCTGAAGAGCAAAAGAAGAAACAGGAAGCGGACACTCGCGTGCAGCAGGCGGAACAGGAACGCGAAGAACAGGCTCAGGAAAAAGCCCGCGTACAGGCTGAAAAACAGAAACAGGCGCAAGCAGCAGAGGCTGCAAAGCTGAAAGCCGACGCCGAAGCCAAAGAGCAGGCCAAGCAGAAAGCGGAGCAGCAGGCAGAGCGCCAGCTTGAGGAAGCAAAGCGCAAAGCCGAAGAGCAGAAACAACTGGAAGAACAGCGCAAAAAGGCAGAAGCAGAACGTCAGGCGCGCGAAAAGCAAGTGCAGGAGCAGGCCGAAAAGGAACGCGTAGAAGCCGAGCGTAAACGCCAAGAGGCAGAGCGTAAGCTGCGTGAGCAGAATTTGAAAGCACTGGCGCAACAGGCGACAGACGCAGAAGCCGATCAGGCGCGACAATCACAACAGGCAGCAGCCGCCCGTGCGCGTGAAGCGCAAATGCTGACCGATGCCGAAAAGTACCAGGCGTTGATTCGCGAAAGCTTGAGCCGGGCCTGGTATCCACCGTCGTCAGCCACTGAAGAGATGACAGCACGATTACAGATTTCCCTGCTGCCAACCGGTGAATTGGTGAATGTAACGCTGGTGCGCGGTAGCGGTAATACGGCGTTTGATAACTCGGCCCTGAGTGCGGTGCGTTCATTGAACCGCTACCCTGTGCCTAACGACCGGGATACGTTTGACAGCTATTTTCGCCAGTTTACCATCGAGTTCAACCCCAGTCGGTTGCGCTAGAATTCGAGTAACACTATGACACAGGCTCTGAACATGACGTCGTTAACGACCCTGACAACCTTGATGACCTTGACTAAAACCGTCGCGCGGACGGCGCTGACACTGGTTTTGCTGCTAGCAGCCAGTTTGCCGCTGCGCGCCGAACTGCTGATTCGCATCACTGAAGGCGTCGATTCGGCGCTGCCCATCGCCGTCGTGCCGTTTGCGGAAAGTGGCGCCATCCCACCGGGCGATACCCTGGCCGACATCGTGCAGTCCGATTTGACCATGAGCAGCGAGTTTCGAACCCTTCCAGCGGAAAAAATGCTGAGCCTGCCATCGCAGCGCTCCGAGGTTCACTTTCGCGACTGGCGGCTACTGGGTCAGCGCTATGTGTTGGTCGGCCAGCTGACCCGCCAGGGTGATCGTCTCGAAGCCCGTTATGAGCTGTTTGATGTGAACCGCGAGGAGCGGATTCTGGGCGAGAGCGCGGGTGCGCCTTTGGGCGATCTGCGAACCCTGGCACACTACGTCAGTGATCGGGTTTATGAAGCCATTACTGGCGAGCCGGGTGCTTTCTCAACGCAACTGGCGTACATAACCCGGGAAAACGTTGCCGATAAAGTTCGTTATCGCCTTCAGGTCAGCGACATTGACGGCAAGCGTTCGCGGGTTCGCCTTGAAAGTGCTGAACCGATTCTGTCGCCGGCCTGGTCGCCGGATGGCAGTCGCTTGGCGTATGTTTCGTTTGAAACCGGCAAGCCGGCCATTTATGTGCATGAACTGGCCAGCGGAAAACGTACCAAAATAGCCGATTTTCGTGGTTTGAACTCGGCGCCAGCTTGGTCGCCCGACGGTAAGTCCTTATTGATGACCTTGTCCAAAGACGGCAATGCTGACATCTACCGGATGGATCTGGCCACTCGTGATCTGACCAAGCTCACCGACCACTGGGCCATTGAAACCGAAGGCAGTTACGGTGCCGTCGGCGATGAAATTTTCTTCACCTCTGACCGCTCTGGTGGCCCGCAAATCTATCGTCAGAAAGGCAAGGGTGAACCGCGACGGATGACCTTCGGCAGCCGCTATAACGCGCGCCCAAGACCAGACCATAAAGGCGAGTTTGTGTATTACGTGCACCAGCGCAGTAGCGGGTTTCACATTGCGCGCACCAATCTTAAAAGCGGGGAAGAAACCGTGCTTACCCGCACCGAATCCGATGAATCACCCAG
>JBALXR010000058.1:0-19946 GCA_036960525.1 Marinobacter sp. | reverse complement strand
AGGCCACCCCTGCAATAATACCGGCTTCTACGCTGTGCCCAAGGGTCAGCACAATAGTGGCCAGCATGGCACCAAAATCAGTGCGCGAATAGCGGAAGGTGCGGCGCAGTGCTGGAATATCAATCAGCGTAGACACCGCCACTATAATCGTCGCCGCCAGCGTAGCCTGGGGTAACCAGGCAATGGCCGGAGTCAGAAACAGGGTGGCCACCGCAATACCTACCGCCGTATAGATTCCGGCCGCTGGCGTTTCGGCTCCAGCGTCAAAATTAACCACCGAGCGGGAAAATCCACCGGTTACCGGCATGCCACCAGAGATGCCGGAACCCAGATTGGCTGCGCCCAGTCCGATCAGTTCCTGGTCAGGGTCAATCCGTTGGCGACGTTTGGCAGCCAAGGTCTGGCCTACCGACACAGATTCCACAAACCCGACCACGCTGATCAGCAAAGCGCTGACGGCCAACTGCTGCCAAAGCGCCCAGTCAGCCTGTGGCCAGGTTAACTGTGGCAGCCCGGAAGGAACATGCCCTACCAGCTTTACCCCCTGGAGTTGCAACTGCCAGAACCAGGCCGCCAGGGTGGTCAACACTACCGCTAGAATGGGCGCCGTTTTGGTGGCCACATCGGCCAGCCGCGGTGCCACCCCTAACGCCAACAAGCCAGGTTTAAGGCGAGTACGCGCCAACACCAAAAACACTAACGTACTCGCACCCACCGCCATCGTAGCCAGATTAATGTCACTCGCCGATGCCCAAAGTGAACGGCCTATGTCGAAAAGATTATGGCCTGATCCGGTTATCCCGAATACGTGTTTGAGCTGGCTGACAGCAATCACAATGCCAGAGGCCGTAATAAAACCTGAAATGACCGGGTGGCTAAGAAAGTTGGCCAGAAAACCCAGGCGCAACACGCCCATTAAAACCAGCATTAACCCCGACATCAACGACAGCACAACGGCGCCCATTATGTACTCTGTGCTACCTGCCTGCGCCAAAGGCGCAAGAGCCGCTGCGGTCATCAGCGACGCAACGGCAACCGGCCCCACCGACAAGGTGCGGCTGGTGCCGAACAGCGCGTATATCACCAACGGCAATATACTGGCGTACAAGCCGATATGGGCTGGCAAACCTGCCAGCAACGCGTAGGCCAGTGACTGCGGTATCAGCATTACCGTGACAATAAGAGCTGCCACCAGATCGCTGCTTGCCTGCTGGCGATTGTACTGCCTGCCCCACTGTAGTACGGGCAGGTAACGGGATAGGTTCATCAGCAACTCAGAACAGGTTTAGAGGGATTTTCAAATAGGCCTGGCCGTTGTTTTCCGCTGGCGGCAACTCGCCGGCGCGCATGTTGATCTGTACCGAGGGCAGAATCAGCCGTGGCATATCCAGGGTGGCGTCACGTTCATTGCGCATGGTTGCGAAGGCCTCTTCGCTGATCCCGTCGTGCACATGAATGTTTTGCTCGCGCTCTTCCACAACGGTGGTTTCATGGGCGTAGTCCTCTCGGCCAGGCGCCTTGTAATCATGGCACAGGAACAAACGGGTTGTGTCTGGCAAAGCCAGAACCCGGCGGATTGAGCGATACAGTACACGGGCATCGCCACCTGGAAAATCACAGCGTGCCGTACCATAATCAGGCATGAACAGCGTATCCCCTACAAACGCAGCATTGCCGACAACATAGGTCAGGCACGCGGGTGTATGGCCAGGCGTGTGCATGACCTGAGCCTGTAACCCACCAATAGCGAAGCTGTCGTTATCTTTAAACAGCCTGTCGAACTGGCTGCCGTCGCGGGCGAATTCCGATTCGGCGTTAAACGCCTTGCCAAAAATCTCCTGCACCTGGCAGATGTGTTCGCCAATGCCGGTCTGCCCGCCCAACTGCGCGTGCAGATAGGGTGCCGCCGACAAGTGGTCTGCGTGTACGTGGGTTTCCAGAATCCACGCCACCTGCAAATTGTGCTCGCGCACATAAGCAATAATAGCGTCTGCACTGTCCGTGCTGGTACGACCAGCAGCGTAATCAAAATCGAGTACCGAATCGATGATGGCACAAGCCTTAGACGCAGGGTCTTGAACCACATAGCTGAACGTGTTGGTGGGCTCGTCAAAAAAATGCTGAACGGTTGGATTGGTCGTGGTCATCACTAAGCTCCTTTCAAATTCGCAGACATCTAACCTATAAATAAGCTCTAAGCATATACTACTATGGAATATAAAATGAAGTGCTGTTTTCTTCTAAGGGATCGAGCTGACAGAAGATTGTGGCTGCAGCACTACAAACTTTGACATCAAATTATTAGAGCAATAACCACTTTCACCGAATCTGTGTAACAATAATTCACCCATCCCTACCCCAGAATCAGCCCGCAACACGCCCGAGGCCCACTATAACAATGCCCTATCTTGAATTTTTGACAACCTACAGCAGCCGCTTTATAGACGGTACGCTGATGACTCTGGGTCAATTTGGGCTGGCCGCTCTGGTGGCCATTGCTGCCGCACTGGTGTCAGGCCTGATGAAAATGGCGCATTCAAAAACAGTGCGCGCTATCGCTGTTGTGTATATCGAGATTTTCCGCGGTACATCGCTTCTGGTGCAGCTTTATTGGTTCTATTTCGTGTTGCCGCTGTTCGGTTTCACCCTGGAAAAGTTTACCGTAGGCTTTCTTACGGTAGGGCTATGTTACGGGGCCTACGGTGCCGAACTGGTACGCGGCGCCATTCAGTCGGTTCCACGGGGCCAATGGGAAGCCGCGCTGGCACTGAACATGTCGCCGGCAAAACGCATGCAAAGAATCATATTGCCGCAGGCGCTGGTCGCCATACTCCCACCCTGGGGCAACCTGATGATCGAGATCCTGAAAGGCACCGCCCTGGTGGCATTGATTTCAGTCGCCGACCTGATGTTTGAAACACGCCAGGTCAACAACAATACCTACCTGTCAGCTCAGGCCTTCGGTACCGCGCTTATCATTTACTATATTTTTGCGCGCTTTATGGTGACGCCTGTCATGCGCTGGCTGGAACGGGTGATGGCCCGCAAAATCGGACGAACATAAATCATGGCTGACTGGAAATTCAACTTTACCTGGGAGATTTTACCCCGCCTGCTACTCGCAGCCGGTAACACCATACTGGCAGCGGGTGGTGGTTACGCTGTGGCCGTCGTGTTGGGGCTGGTGCTTGTACTGGCCCAGCGCACGCGCTCCCGCACACTGACCTTCATCGTACGTGAGCTGGTGGAGTTTATTCGCTCGACGCCACTGCTATTGCAGATCTTCTTCATCTTTTACGTAGGGCCGCAGTTTGGCTTGCGCCTGTCGCCCTGGGCCGCGGGACTGATTGCCATAGGCCTGCATTACGCCGCCTACCTTTCCGAGGTGTATAGGGGCGGCATCGAAAGCGTGCCAAAAGGCCAATGGGAGGCGGCTCGAGCCATTAACCTATCCACTGTGACGACCTATCGCCGCATCATTATTCCGCAGGCACTGCCGCCGGCGCTTGCGGGCATGGGCAATTATCTGGTCGGCATTTTCAAAGACACCCCAATGCTGTCGGTGATCGGGGTGGCAGAACTGATGCACACGGCCAATTCCATTGGTGCCGAGAACTTCCGCTATCTGGAGCCTTACACCATTGTTGGCCTGATCTTTTTGGCTATTTCGCTGCCAACCGCCTGGCTTATTCGCCGATTCGAGACGGCGTTGCGCCGCAAAATGGGACTGACTAGATGAAAAACAGCATAAACCACGATCTGAGCCAATACCCATTAAAACTGGAGGGCGACCATGTGCCCATGGTGCGATTTCAGAACGTGACCAAAAAATATGGCAGCCTGGTGGTGCTCGACGGCCTGAATCTGGATGTTGCAGAAGGCGAAATGGTCACTATCATCGGCCCTTCCGGTTCGGGTAAAACCACCGTACTGCGGATGCTGATGACCCTCGAAACCATCGACAGCGGCGTGATCTACGTAGACGGCGAACCGCTGACTCACATGGAAAAGAACGGTCGCCTGGTGCGCGCCAACGCTGCACACTTGCGCCTGATCCGTTCTAAAATTGGCATGTGCTTCCAGCATTTTAACCTGTTCCCGCACATGACAGCGCTGGGCAACTGCGTTGAGGGGCCGATGCAGGTTCTGGGTCTGTCAAAACGCGAAGCGGAAGAGCGCGCACTGGAACTGCTGGATCTGGTTGGTATGGCTGACAAGCGCGACCAACATCCGTCGCGGCTGTCGGGAGGACAACAGCAGCGTGTCGCTATCGCCCGCGCGCTGGCCATGCGCCCGAAAGTGATGCTGTTTGATGAAGTGACCTCTGCACTGGACCCAGAGGTTATCAGCGAAGTTACCGGCGTAATACGCGGCCTGGTTGATCAGCACAACCTGACCATGCTGATGGTAACCCACCAGATTGGCTTCGCCCGTGAAATCTCAGATCGGATCTGCCTCTTCTTTGATGGAAAAATTGAAGAGCAGGGGTCACCAGAAAGGCTGTTGGACAACCCCCAGAACGAACGCACCCAGCAGTTCCTGAGTGCGGTTCTGGAAGCAAACTAAACCCGGTAATAAAGGGACAGATTTCAAATCTGTCCCTGCTCTGGCCTTTAGTTCGATTTGCAGGCGTCTTCAGTTGTCAGTTCACCTGGTAAAAACGCTTTGATGTATTCGTCAGGCGTTACCGTTGCCATCATTTCATCAGAGCCCATATAGTCCTTAAGGGCTTTGTTGAATTCGGCGCGAAAAGCGCTGTCTTCAGGACGAAAGCCGATGCCAACAACCTGCTTTGCACGCCCTACAAACACATCTGGGTCAGACATATCAAAGCTTTCATCCATGTCTGAGGCGTGTTTGGCTTCCAGCACATTAATGGGGATCGCATCGGTGCGGCCAGTGCGCAGAGCAGCCAGAGCTTCCGTGGTACCTGGCACTTCTGTAATGCTGTCACTGGGAACGCCAGCATCTCTGGCATCCGACAGCGTGGCGTAACCAGACGGCGCTACCATGGTCAGATTCTGGTCGATCAAATCCTGATAGGTTTGGATGTTTTTAGGGTTGCCCTTAGGCACTACAAAGGTATCTCCAAAAGCGCCAATCGGGTCCGAAAAGTCCATGTTTTCACAGCGTGCCTTAACGATGTACATCCCGCCGGTCACTATGTCTACGCGGCCAGCTTTCAGGCTGGGAATCAGGCTGGACCAATTGGTCAGAACCGGTTCAATGTTGGTGTAACCCATGCGTTTGAGTACGTCAATGGCGATACCATTAACGAAGCCTTTGGCCGTGCCGTCGTTACCGGCGTACGCCCAGGGCGGTGCTGCAGAAAAGCCCAGGCGAATCGACTCACCTTCCGAGATTCGCTCTTCAAGCGTCTCGGCCTGAGCCACACCGGCTGAAACAATCACCCCCAATGCCAGAGCCAGGGTTTTTGTCCATCGGTTGTTAAATAATGTCATCGGGTTGCCTCGTTATTTATCTCATTAATGAGTCAATTGATTATGACATAGATATAGTCACCTTCATTTATTAACCACCGCCAGCACCGGCTGCACGGCTCAAACTGGAGCGGTTCATCAGCCACAACTGGCTTTACACCACACTCGGCGCAGCCAATCCGGTATTATCCCCGGTCTGGCTCACATACGGAGTTCGCTTTGACAGGCCCGAATCCCACACATAAAAAGACCACAAAAGCCGCTGCCCGCGAGTGGCAGGCATTCTGGCTGGCCGTCGGATTTTTAACCCGCATACCCATGCTAGTATCGATTGATTATTCCCAAAAACTGATGAATCAGTGCAGCGTATACTTTCCACTCGTCGGTTTTTTACTGGGCGCCTTATACGCAGGACTGTTTGCGCTATTAGGTCTGTTCTGCAGCCCGCTGGTCAGTATTCTGCTGGTGCTGTGCTTCCATCTGTTCATTACTGGTGCTTTTCACGAAGACGGGCTGGCGGATAGCGTGGACGCATTTGGCGGGGGTTATACCGTTGAAAAGCGTCTGGAAATCATGAAAGACAGTCGCATCGGAACCTATGGCACAGTCGCACTTGTGCTGGCGTTAGCGCTTAAAGTCGCCCTGCTAGTGGAAAGCCATCACATCATGCTGGCGCTGCTTCTGGCACCGGCTATCAGCCGGCAAACGCCACTTTTGTTAATGTCTTTCCTGAATTACGTGACCGATCCCGACAAAAGCAAAAGCAAACCGGTCGCCGATGGCTTTTCCCGCCGGCGGCTCTGGTGCAGCAGTGGGTTTACCCTGCTAGTCGCATTGGTGTTCAGCGCCTGGCTGCCGGGCTTATGGTTGCTGGCACCGGTAGCGGTGCTTGGGGTTGCTCTGCTGTGGGGTTGGTATCTGAAGCGTGAACTGGGCGGCTATACCGGCGACGCGCTGGGGGCCAGCGTGGTGTTTTGTGAGCTGGTGGTACTGCTGCTGATTTAACCACCGGTAGTCTGGCGTTACTGCAGTTATTTGCGGTAACGCCACCCTGTTTTTTATCGGTCAATACGGGATATTTTTGTACCTTCAATACTCAACCCGGCCATCAGGCCCTGCTGGCCGTAAATAAACGCATAGGCATCGTCTTTCAGCGATGAGGTTGACAGGTTTCTAGCCACGCCTTCGTCAACCAGAACGACAGTCGGACCCACACCAATTTCCCAGCCGTTGGTTTTCTCCAAATAAGACACGGCCGCATCCGTCATCAAAAACACCGCGTACGCGTACGACTGTGCTCCGGCCTGCAAGCCCCAGGAACCGGTGATGGAATTGTAGTAATCAGCTACCGCCGAGCCTTTCAATAACACGCCTTCGCCATAGCTGCCGCCAAATATCAGGCCCGCCTTTACGATATTGGGGAACACCAAAATACCTTTGGCACTTTTCGATAATGTTTCAGCCACCGGATGCACTTTATACAGCGTATCCAACGACTGCATGGCATTGCGGTCCAGATCTTCCGCGCTTGCCGCCAGCGCCGGATTTGCAACGGTCATTGCCATGGCAGACGTCAGCGCAAATACAAAGCCAAAAAAGATTTTTCCTAAACGATTCATAACACAGTCCTCCTGAGTGTTCATCAAACTATAGATCTGTTGGCTGAAAACTAACCGTTAAAGCTGGGACACATTGCCTTAACCATCGATTGAGTAGGAGGCTATTCGCGACAGCTGGCTGTAAGGCAGGCCGGTTTCTTCGTGCCAGGTATTGAATGCATCCTGCACCTGATACAAGCCTTTTTTACTGCTCGTTGATGCGTCCAGAAGTTTGGCCTGGCGCAGCACCTGAATAACATCGTTAGACATAATAAACCCGTCCCAGCCCACTCGGCGCAGAAAATACTGGGCGCTGTTTCCACCCAGGCGCGAACCGTGGCGCTTTAGCCACAGCAGCAATCCGGCCTGGTCAGACGACGGCCACTGGCGCAAAAACGCACCAAAACTGCCGTGTTCGTACACCGTATCCATAATCATGCGGGCGTTTTCCGGCACCGTGCGGATCTTTTGCAGGTTGCGCACGATGCGTTCGTCGCAGGCCAGGGTTTCCAGCACGTCCGGCGGTACTTGCTGCCAATAGGCCGGTACAAAACCGTGAAAGGCTGCTTCAAAATCCGGCCACTTTTTGTCAATCACCCGCCATACAAAACCCGCCTTGAACACACAGCAGGTCATTTCTGCCAGATAACGGTCGTCACTGCGCTGTTCCAGAGCGCTGACCGGCGGCGGCGTTGGTAATCGGGCGTTCAGCTCTGCAACGCCACCTTTGCGCGCAATCGCGCGCTCATGAATTTCTGAAAAGCGCATGGCATCTTGTCTTTTGGGGTGTGAATGGGTTGCTGAAAATTAATAGATCATTCACTTAAGACTGACCTAACTCAATTCCGATTGACCACTTCTCAACTACCTTGACAGCTCACAATCCGAAAATCGTAGCCACGCCTGGCTGAGCAAAGGTAAACGTTCGCAGCCGGGATCGGGATTTTTCATTGGCTCTATTTATAGTTGTCAGTGTGGATATAGGAGAAGTGCTGTGAATGACAAAAAAAACTCCGCCGAAACCCCTTCTGATGATTCGTCAGATTTCCCTGCTAATAACTCTTCAGACAATCCGGAACACGATCTGGCAACGCGGTTTCCTACCGCCTACACCATTCTGTTTCTGCTAATCATCTTTGTTGCTGCGCTAACCTGGATTATACCCGCCGGCCAATACGACCGTGCGATGAACGAAGAAGTCGGGCGCGAAGTAGCGGTGCCCGGCACCTATAAGGTTGTCGAGGCCAACCCTCAGGGTTTCGTGGACATAATGCTCGCACCTACAGCCGGGTTTTATGATCCTGACAGCTATGTGGCCAACGCTATAGATGTTGCCCTGTTCGTCATTTTCCTGGGTGGCTTTCTGGGTGTAATGAATGCCACCGGCGCCATAGATACCGGCATACGCAGCGCCATGCGCCACCTCAAGGGCCATGAAATCTGGATGGTTCCGATACTGATGACCCTGTTTGCCATCGGCGGCACAACCTATGGTATGGCCGAAGAGACCTTGGCTTTTTACGCCATTCTGATTCCGGTCATGATGGCCGCCGGATACGATGCTGTCACCGGGGTAGCCATTATTCTGGTGGGTTCCGGTATCGGCGTTCTGGGCTCCACCATCAACCCGTTTGCCACCGTTATCGCTGCCAATGCTGCTGACATTCCATTTACCGATGGCATTGTCGTGCGTTTTATTCTGCTGATTTGCGGATTACTTATTTGCGCCGCTTATGTCATGCGATACGCAATGCGCGTTAAAGCGGATCCATCCCGCTCTGTTGTGGCCAAACAATGGGATGCTCACCGCCGCCTCTTCCTAAGCAAGCAAAGTGAGGGAGTGGATGATTCCACACTCAACAAAACCCAGATTGCCGCCCTGCTGATTTTCGCTGCAACCTTCGTGTTTATGATCTGGGGTGTGTCCTCGCAGGGTTGGTGGATGGCCCGCATGGGCGCGCTGTTTTTTGGTTCTGCCATTGTGATCGGCATTGTTGCCCGTCTTGGCGAGAAGAAACTGACCGGCAGCTTTGTCGATGGTGCCCGTGACCTTCTGGGTGTTGCGCTGGTGGTCGGACTGGCCCGTGGCATTGTGGTGATTATGGACCAGGGCATGATTGCTGACACCATTTTGCACAGCGCCGAAAACTCGTTGGGCGGCCTACCCGAATTGGCGTTTATAAACCTGATGTTCTGGATTGAAGTGGGCATGAGTTTCTTTGTGCCATCGTCTTCAGGCCTTGCCGTGCTGTCTATGCCGATTCTTGCACCGCTTGCGGACTTCGCCAATGTTGGGCGCGACCTGGTTGTGACTGCCTTTCAGTCCGCCAACGGCCTGGTCAACCTGATCAACCCCACCTTCGCCGTTGTCGTTGGCGGCCTGGCCATTGCGCGGGTGTCTTACGACCGCTGGCTCGTGTTTATCTGGCCCTTGTTGCTGATTCTTACAATTTTCATTTCGGTGGTCATCAGTGCTGCGGCATTGCTTTGACATCTTTCGAAGTAATGACGAAACCACACACATTGGAAATTAACCATGTCTGAACTAACACTTGGAGTGCATTCTGAAGCCGGAAAACTGCGACAGGTCATTGTCTGTCGCCCCGGCCTTGCCCACCGCCGGCTCACACCGTCTAACTGTGACGCCCTGCTATTTGACGACGTGTTCTGGGTGAAACAGGCCCAGAAAGATCATGACGTATTTTCCGAGCTTATGCGGTCACGGGGTATTGAGGTTTTAGACGTCAATGAGTTGTTGGCAGAAACCCTGGACATACCCGAAGCCCGCAAATGGATTCTTGATCATCGAATCACCTGGAACGATATCGGCGTCGGAATGATTTCGGACCTTCGCGGCTGGATGGACGAGCTGCCAGGTGCAAAACTCTCCGAATACCTGATTGGTGGCCTGGAAGTAGCCGACTTGCCCTTTGACCCAACCGGTCTTTTCGGCAACCACCTGGGGCATTACGGTTTTGTGCTGCCACCGCTGCCCAACTATCTGTTCACCCGCGACAACAGTGCCTGGATTTACGGTGGTGTTGCACTCAACCCCATGTACTGGGCCGCGCGCAAACCCGAAACCCTGCTGATGGCCGGCATTTACCGTTTTCACCCAAAGTTTGCCGGAAAAGTGGACGTGCTTTGGGGCGACCCTACCAAGAGTCACGGCCTTGCAACACTCGAAGGCGGCGACATCATGCCTGTGGGCAATGGCACCGTACTGGTGGGCATGGGCGAGCGCTCATCACCACAGGCCGTAGGGCAATTAGCCAATGCGCTGTTTGAAAAAGGCACCGCAGAGCGGGTAATCGCCTGCCAGATTCCAAAATCCCGTACCGCCATGCATCTGGACACCATTTTCACCTTCTGTGGCGGCAACGTGGTTACAGCGTTCAAGGAAGTGGCAGACGAAGTGGTCTGTTATGACTTGCGCGCCGGTGAAGGCAAAACGCACCTGTCTTTTCGCCAGGACTCTCGGCCGCTGTTTGATGTGGTGGCAGAGGTTCTGGGCTACAAATCTCTGGAAGTTGTGCCGACCGGTGGCAACGACCCCGCCGAGCGCGAGCGTGAGCAATGGAACGATGGCAACAACGTGCTGGCCATAAGCCCGGGCGTGGTTATTGGTTACGACCGGAACGACGACACCAACGCAGCCCTTAAAGCGGCGGGCATTGAAGTGCTGGCCATTCCAGGTGCAGAGCTAGGCCGTGGCCGTGGCGGCGGCCGTTGCATGAGCTGCCCCACGATTCGTGACGCTATCTAATTCTATATCACCCTATATCACCCCGCCTGACCGCACCTGCCGCCAAGAGGGCAAAGACTATGGCTTTTAATCTGAAGAACCGCCACTTCCTGACCCTACGGGATTTTTCCCCGCAGGAGATCAGCTTTCTGCTTAAGCTGTCGACCGATCTGAAGGCGGCGAAATACGCCGGCACAGAAGTACCGCAGCTGGTCGGCAAAGAAATCGCGCTTATCTTTGAAAAGAACTCTACGCGCACACGAGTTGGGTTTGAAGTGGCCGCTTACGATCAGGGCGCCCGGGTTACCTACTTAGGGCCATCTGGCACCCACATCGGCCACAAGGAGTCGGTAAAAGACACGGCTCGGGTGTTGGGCCGGGTTTACGATGCCATCGAGTACCGCGGTTTTGGCCAGAAGATTGTCGAGGAGTTGGCAAAATATGCCGGTGTGCCGGTCTACAACGGTCTGACCGATGAGTTCCACCCGACGCAGATTCTCGCTGACTTTTTGACCATGCAAGAGCATGTTGAGAAGCCGCTGCACCAGGTGGCTTACGCTTTCCTCGGCGATGCCGCCAACAACATGGGCGATAGCCTGCTGATTGGTGGCGCCAAAATGGGCATGGATGTGCGCCTGTGCGCACCCAAAGTCTGTTGGCCGCAGCAATCCATCCAGGATGAGGCTCAGGCGATTGCAAAGGAAACCGGCGCACGCATTACCATTACCGAAGATGTGGATACAGCCGTGACCGGTGTCGACTTTGTCTACACCGACGTTTGGGTGTCTATGGGCGAGCCAAAAGAAAAATGGGGCGAACGCATCAAACTGTTAATGCCCTATCAAGTGAACGCAGCAGTGATGGAAAAAACCGGCAACCCCCGCGCCCTTTTCATGCACTGCCTGCCGGCATTTCACAATACCGATACCATCGTTGGTAAAGAAATTCAGGCAGAGTTCGGAATCAGTGCCATGGAGGTAACCGATGAGGTTTTCGAAAGTCCGGCTTCGATTGTTTTCGACCAGGCGGAAAACCGCATGCACACTATTAAAGCGGTATTGGTAGCCACTCTTGGGGCCTGACTCTGGCGCGGATTGCTGAAAAGGACGCATAACATGCTGATTGTTGCAGCTCTGGGCGGCAACGCCCTGTTGAAACGCGGCGAACCACTCACCGCCGAAGCCCAACGCACCAATGTTCGCACAGCCGCGACATCACTGGCCGAACTGGTGCGCGCCGGGCACCGGCTGGTGATTACCCATGGTAACGGCCCCCAAGTGGGCTTGCTGGCACTGCAGGGCGCCGCCTATAAGCCTGAAGAAGCCTACCCGCTGGATGTTCTGGGTGCCGAGACCGGTGGTATGATCGGTTATATAATTGAGCAAGAGCTGGAAAATTGTCTGGGCCATGATCGCCCGGTGGCAACCCTGCTTACCCAAGTTGTTGTAGATCCGAACGACCCTGCCTTTGCCAATCCGACCAAATTTATTGGCCCGGTGTACGATAAGGCAGAAGCGGAATCCCGCGCTGCAGCCGCTGGTTGGCACATTGCGGCCGATGGCGACAAGTGGCGCAGAGTGGTGCCTTCACCTGCACCCAAAGAAATTCCGGATATGCGCGTACTGAAACTGTTGTTGGGTCAGGGCGTAGTCATAATCTGTACCGGAGGTGGCGGCATTCCGGTGCTGCGCCGTAACGACGGCAGCATGACCGGTGTTGAAGCGGTCATCGACAAAGATGCCGCCAGCGCGCTGCTAGCAAAAGAGTTGGGCGCCGATGCGCTGCTGCTGCTGACCGACGTGGAGGCTGTTTATCGTGATTTTGGCAAGCCCACGGCGGCTGCGGTTCACACCATCACACCGGCCCAGGCAAGGATGTTGGACGTTCCCGCCGGGTCCATGGGACCGAAGGTAAAAGCAGCCTGCGACTTTGCAGATACCGGTGGCATCAGCGGCATTGGCCGGTTAGAAGATGCGTTGGCCATTCTGGAGGCGCGCGCGGGAACACTCATCACAGGGTCAGCCACTCACCACTCTTAACTGTTCAGGCGCTTCGTCATGTTGAATCAAGCTATTCCGGGCTCAGATCAGGGTAGCCAGGAGCCAACTTCTGTTAATGAGCACCTCGCAAATGGCGAACCTGAGGGAGAGGTAGTCGGCATTCGCGGTGGCGTGGTTGACGTTCTTTTTCCGCAAACATCTCCCCGTATTCACGATTTGCTCTACGCCGGTAATCTGGCGCTGGAAGTCTCATCCCTGCTGGAAAGCGGCGCGGTGCGGTGCATGGCGCTGGCACCGGTGCGCGGGTTGGGCCTGGGTGTTTCTGTGCGGGCCACGGGAGCACCCATTCAGGTTCCGGTAGGAGACGCTGTTCTGGGCCGCATGCTTAACGTCTTCGGCGAGCCCATTGACAACAAGCCTGCCCCTGCTACCGACATTCGCCGCTCTATTCACCAGACGCCACCACCACTGGAAGACCGGGTGGTGCACAGCGACATTCTGGAAACCGGCATCAAGGCCATTGATCTGCTGTCGCCCATCGAGCGCGGCGGCAAAACCGGGTTGTTCGGCGGCGCCGGTGTGGGCAAAACCGTACTGATTACCGAATTGATTAATAACACCGTGCAGGAATACAAGGGCGTCAGCCTGTTTTGCGGTATTGGCGAACGCTCCCGTGAAGCCGAAGAGCTCTATCGGGAAATGGGAGATGCCGGCGTGCGCGACAAAACCGTGATGGTGTTCGGGCAGATGAACGAGGCTCCCGGTGTGCGCTTTCTGGTGGGCAAAACCGCGCTCACCATGGCCGAATATTTCCGTGACGATAAAAAGCAGGACGTTCTTCTGCTGATCGATAACATTTTCCGCTTTGTTCAAGCAGGCTCGGAAGTGTCTGGTTTGATGGGCCGCATGCCGTCACGGGTGGGCTACCAACCCACACTAGCCACCGAACTGGCCACTTTGGAGGAGCGCATCACCTCAACCCGCAACGGTGCCATCACCTCTATTCAGGCGGTGTACGTGCCGGCGGATGACTTCACCGACCCGGCCGCTGCGCATATTTTTTCGCATCTGTCCGCTTCGGTGGTGCTGTCGCGCAAGCGCGCCAGCGAAGGCTTGTACCCGGCGGTTGACCCTCTTGCCTCGGCGTCTGTCATGCTGACGCCTGCGGTTGTTGGCCAGCGCCACTACGACATCGCCCGCGCGGTGCGGCGCACCTTGGCCGATTATGAAGACCTGCGGGACATTATTTCCATGCTGGGAATGGAAGAGCTATCAGCCGCCGACCGTGCCGTGGTGGCGCGGGCGCGACGTTTGGAACGCTATCTGACCCAGCCGTTCTTCACCATTGGTTCGGTCGACGGCGCCAACGGCAGGCGCGTACCCATCAAAGACACCCTGAACGACTGCGAAACCATCCTCAACCAGACCGAGTTCAACGATAACGAAAGCGACTATTACATGATCGGCTCACTGAAAGATTTGGCGTCCTCGTCATGAGCCTGGCCAACGTGATGACGGTTACCCTAAGGCTGCCTACCCGCACTCTGTTCGAAGGCAGCGCACAGCGGCTGTTTGCCACCGCCATCAACGGTGCCTTTGGCATGCTGCCCAACCATACCGACTTTGTCACGGCGCTGGTGCCGTCGGTGCTGATTCTGACCGACGAAACCGGTGACGAGCTGTTTTTTGGTATCGACGAGGGCCTGCTGGTGAAAACCGGCCATCAGGTAGATATTGCCATTCGCCGGGGTGTTCAGGGCGACAATCTGGACTCTTTGAACGACACCGTGCTGGCCTCATTTGTTGAAGTAGACGAAGAAGAACGGGTAGCCCGCTCGGCGCTCTCGCGCCTGGAGGCAGGCATAGTGCGGCGCTTTGGCGATTTACGGAAACCCATATTATGAGTCACAAAAATCCGGACCCTTCCGCCGATAACATCCGCCGCAGCGCCGAGCGCATGAGCCGCGCCCGCAGTGAGCCCGGCGAAAGCCCACTACGAGGGTTGGGCGCTTTCGGAATCATCGGCTGGTCGGTGGCCGTTCCCGCCGTGGGTGGTGCATTTTTAGGAATGTGGCTGGACCGGGTGGCCCCCCAAAGCTTTTCCTGGCCGCTTGCGCTGATTCTGGGTGGACTGGTTATGGGCAGCATCATTGCCTGGAGCTGGATTGAGCGAGAGAGCCCTAAAGAAAACCGGCGCGGCGCTGATTATAAGAACGACAAGACCGATAAGCGCCAGAGAAATGACAGGAATGACAGGAATGACAGGAGCAATCCCTCTAATGGTGGTTGACTGGACAGCGATATTGCTAGGATTTGCCTTAGGCGTGCCGGTTAGCGGTCTATTCTTCGCTGGCCTGGCCTGGGGCATGTCGCGGGCGCTGCGTTCTGATCGGCCGGAAGGCCTGTTACTGCTCAGCGCCCTATTGCGATTGGCCATGCTGCTAGGCGCCGGTTTCTGGTTAGCCGCCAGCAGCGCAACGGCCTGGCCGGTGATCGGTTATGCACTGGCCTTTTTTATCCTGCGCCTGGTCGCGGTGACCTGGGCCAGAACGGGTAGAACCAAAGCTCTGGGCACACAGGAGAGTGTTTGATGCAATTCTCACCGGATAACATTATTTATCTGACCCTTGGCGGCTGGGGCCTGAGTGCCACGATCGTCAACACCTGGATTGTCATGGCGTTGCTGGTGGGCATTTCCCGACTGGTCACCCGCAATCTGCACGCCGATGTACCGCCCAATCGCCTTCGCACCGCGCTGGAACTCATCGTAAAAGTGATTCAGGGGCAGATCGAAGAAATTACGCGAACTTCGGCCCATCACGTGCTGTATTTCGCCGGCACCCTGTTTTTGTTTATTGCGCTGTCGAACCTGATGCTGGTGATACCGGGATTCTCGCCGCCAACCGCGTCACTATCCACCACTGTGGCATTGGCGCTGTCGGTGCTGGTGGCCGTGCCGGTGTTCGGCATCGCAAGCGGCGGTGTAAAAAACTACCTGCACACTTTTATTGAACCCTCTGTGATCATGCTGCCGTTTAACATCATTGGCGAGTTTTCCCGCGGCATCTCGCTGGCCATACGTTTGTACGGCAACGTGATGAGTGGCGCCGTTATTGCCGCCATTCTGCTGACCATTGCACCCTTCTTTTTCCCGGTATTGATGGACATGCTCGGCCTGCTAACCGGCATGATTCAGGCCTATATTTTCGCCATCCTGGCCACCGTATACATCTCCTCTGCCACCACAGAGCAAGAGCATCCGGTTTCACACGATCAACAAAAAATTTCCATCAACAACGAGGACAAACCATGAGCGAACTCACCATCACTATTATTGCGGCCATATCGATTTTTACCGCTGGCCTGACCGTCGCCATCGGCTCTATTGGCCCGGCGCTGGGCGAAGGCCGTGCAGCGGCAGCCGCCATTTCAGCCATTGCCCAACAACCCGATGCGGCCCCAACCCTGTCCCGCACCCTGTTTGTCAGCCTTGCAATGATTGAATCCACTGCTATTTACTGCTTCGTAGTTGCCATGATTCTTATTTTCGCAAACCCCTTCTGGGACGCCGTACAAGCAGCAGCAATCGCTAGTTAAGCAGGCCCATTCCGCAGGCAGACTGACAAACGGGGGCACAGATTATGTCCATTGACTGGATTACGGTTATCGCACAAATCGCCAACTTTCTGGTGCTGGTGTGGTTATTAAAGCGCTTTTTGTATCGGCCCATACTGGACGGTATCGACGCCCGTGAAGCTGAAATCACAAAAAGCATGGCGGTGGCCGGCGAACAACAGAAAAAAGCGGAAGCCGCTCAGACTGACTACCAGCAACAAAAACGGCAGCTTCTATCTGATCAAAGCGATATGGTCGCCAGGGCCCTGCGCGACACCGAAGGCCAGCGCGACAGCTTGCTAGCCGAAGCCCGCGCCCGACTGGGGCAAGAACAACAAGACTGGCACAAGCATCTGGAACGGGAACGGGAAAGATTCGCCACAAGACTACAGCGGGCCGGACAGGAAACCCTTTTGGAACTCACCCGCAAGGCTCTTCGTGACTTGGCCGATGAAACTCTGGAGCAGGCCATAGTACGCCATGTGGGTAAACGCCTGGAACCGTTAGTGGAAGAATTGAAAAAAGCGGCAGCGGGCAGCACCCAAGCCATCGCAACCACCCGAGAGCCCCTGCCCAAGGCCGCGCAATCACAACTGGAAGCCGATCTCACCAAACTGTTCCCAGCCATGGCACTGAGCTTTGAAACCGACGCCGACCAGGCGCCCGGACTGATTCTGCGAATAGGCGGCGCCCAGGTGGCGTGGACGATTGACAGCTACACCGATGAATTTGATGCTCTGCTGAACCAACGCCTGACCGCGGGCGCTTCCGGCCGGGCGCAAGCTGAGGCTGAATGATTCACTATGAGCGATAGAGACAGCGGCAGCATTAGCAACATCAACGACAGCCAGGTGCAAAACCCCGCCAGCGCGCAGCCTCGAGTTCAGAACCAGAGCCAGGAACAGGATTTCGAGCAGCAGTTCCAGCGCTGGCAACAAGACCTGCTGGCCACACCGACGCCCGCTCCGGTGCTGACTGAGGTAGGTCGCGTTATTGAAGTGGGCGATGGCGTAGCCGTAGTGACCGGCCTGGCCCGCGCCCTGGCGGATGAATTGCTGATATTTGAATCCGGTGTACGCGGCATTGTGCTGGATCTTGAGCCCGGCCGGCTGGGCGTTATTCTGCTTGGGCCATCGGAACACATACGCCTTGGCGAAGACGTGTGGCGCACCCGCAAGGTGATCAGCGTACCCGTAGGCCCAGCCCTGTTGGGCCGGGTTGTGAATGCCATAGGCCTTCCCCGCGACGGTCTTGGGACGATTGCGGCGGTCGCCGAGCACCCGGTGGAGGCCGAGGCGCCGGGCGTGTTGAGCCGCTCGGCGATTTTCAAACCGCTGGCGACCGGCATCAAAGCCATAGACGCCGCTGTGCCGGTGGGCCTGGGCCAGCGCGAACTGATCATTGGTGACCGCCAAACCGGAAAAACATCTATCGCTGTGGATACCATGCTCAATCAGATACGGTCCGACGTGATTTGTATCTATTGCGCCATCGGTCAGCGCGGCGACGCTGTGTCACGGGTTATCGGCGCGCTTAAAAAAGGCGACATGATGGCCCGCAGCATTGTGATGTCAGCAGGCGATGAGGAAACACCGGGTTTGGCCTACATCGCTCCCTACGCTGCTATGACCATGGCGGAGTATTTCTGCGATCAGGGCCGCGACGTACTGATCATATTTGATGACCTGACCCACCACGCCCGCTCCTACCGCGAGTTGTCGTTATTGCTGCGCCGGCCACCGGGGCGTGAGGCGTTCCCCGGGGACATCTTCTATGTTCACGCCCGCCTGCTTGAACGGGCAGGCCAGTTTACCGAAGAGGTGGGCGGCGGCTCTATTACCGCTCTGCCAGTGGTAGAAACCCAAGCCGAGAACCTGTCTGCGTACATTCCGACCAACCTGATTTCCATTACCGATGGTCAGATTTACCTGTCGCCGCAGCTGGTACAAAAAAACCAGTTCCCGGCGGTGCATCAGGGATTGTCGGTGTCCCGAGTGGGTAGCAAGGCGCAGAGCCGCGCCCTGCGCAAGGTCGCCGGCAACCTGCGGGTGACTCTGTCGCAGTTTGAAGAACTGGAAGATTTCGCCCGCTTTGGTACGCGGCTGGACGATGCTACACGCGCCCGCCTGACCCGTGGCTCGGCCGTGCGCAACTCGCTGCGCCAGGCCGAGCGCGACCCCATGCCGGCGGTTGAACAGTTAGCCGTGCTGATCGCCGCCATGGAAGGCTTACTGGATGGACTGGAAGAACAGCCACTGGTAGATGCCATGCAGCGCATTCGAGCGCTGGCCAAGAAGCAGTTGCCGGAGATTGAGCAGCGCATAGCGGACGACAAAGAGTTACGGCCAGAAGACAGCGAGCGGGTGATCGCACTGGTTCGCTCGGCCCTGGAAGCTGATTTGGGGACTGATTTGGAGAAAAGGAATGGCCCAATCTCTTGAGGCACTGGAGCGCCACAGCGACACGCTGACCAGCATCCGTGGCATTGTGCACACCATGAAAACCCTGTCGGCCATTAACGCCTCGCCCTACGAGCGCGCAGCGCGTTCCATAGAGGCCTACCACCAGACTATTTTGCAGGGCTTTGCGGCTTTTGCGTACCGTACCGGTGGGCTCAGCCTGCAACAAGACGCCAGCGCCGAACAGCTGATTGTGGTGTTTGGCACAGACCACGGTCTGTGCGGCAACTACAACGAAAGCCTGGCGCAGCTGGTGAAACAGCACCAGAACGCCCAAAGTGCCGGCAAGCCGCGCCTGCTGTGCATTGGCGCGCAAATGCAGGATGCCCTCACCGATCAAGACTTGAAACCGGAAGCCACGTTGCTACCGCCCGCCTCCTCCGATGGCATTGGTCGCTTGGCCGGCGATATTGTCACCCGCATCGACGCTCTCAGCCGTGGCCAGTCCCTGTTAGGCGCCGGCGTGACCCTGGCGTTCACCCAGCGCGGTGATCACGGCACCCGCGAACCCGTCACCCGGCGCCTGCTGCCACTGGAGCCAGCACTGTTACAAAGCACCAAGCGCTGGAACTCCCGGGCTCTGCCAGATTACACCATGGCCGCCGACGCGCTGCTGTCGTCGCTGATTCGCAGCCACATCTTTGCCAGCGTCTTTCGCGCCTCGGCCGAAGCCATGGTGACTGAAAACGCTGCGCGCCTGGCGCTGATGCAACAGGCCGAGCAGTCGGTGGATGAGCGTATTGAAGTTGTAACGGGAGAGTTGCGCTCGGTACGGCAGACCGAAATCACCAACGAACTGATGGATGTGATTATTGGCTTTGAAGCGTTAAAAAAGCGGCGGCGCCCAGCGGCATTAACGCCAGCCAGAACGCCAACCAAAGCACCAGCAAGAACACCAACAAAAGCATCAAGAAGAGCGCCGTTATAACCGTTAGACTCCAGACACGGCTTTTGCATTGAGAAAACGCCGAATCACCGGCAGCTGCTTAAGCATCGCTTTATCGACAATGCGCGGCAGTATCCCGTTAATCACCACAAACAACTTCTCGGGCCAGCCGAGGAACCGGCGGCGATCGCCGTTTTTCATA